>DMCI01000092.1:0-7335 GCA_003445835.1 Clostridiales bacterium | reverse complement strand
CGGGGTCTACGGCTTATTCACTCTCTGCGGGCGGTCCCGTTTTGAGCCCCAAAGTGCCTGCCTTCGTTGTTACGCCGATCTGTCCGCACAGCTTGCATTCCAAGGCGATCGTTTTGCCCAATGAAGAAGCGGTCGAGATCGAGGCCTCCAGCGCCGGCAAATGCGTCGTAGTCGTGGACGGACGCAACGTTTTGACGGCGGATAACAGCGTAAAAGTGCGCGTTTCGGGCAGCAAGGAAGGCGTTTCTTTCGTCCGCATCGACAGAAGGAGTTTTTACTCCATTATGCTTAGCAAATTTGCAAAAGGAAAATAGAACTATGGCTTGCGATAACAGAAGATTGCGTATTTTGGAATTGATTAAGAAGTGCAATGTCGGCAAACAAGAGCAACTCGTCGATCTTTTGAACGCCGAAGGTTTTAACGTTACGCAGGCGACGGTCTCACGCGATATCAATGAGCTTGGCTTAAAGAAAATCAAGGAAAACGGTTCCTTCCGTTACGTCCAAACTTCGCGCGATTTTGATGCCGGCGAGGATAAGACCTCGTCCATCTTCAAACAAACCGTTCATTCCGTGGTCGCAAACGGCAATTTGATCATCATCAAGACTCTTGCGGGCAGCGCCAATGCGGTTTGCGCCATAATCGACAGTTTTGAATTGGATGGCGTTTTCGGCACGATCGCCGGCGACGACTGCATCTTCGTTGCTGCGGATCACTCCGTGGTGGATAAGATCGCCGCAAAGTTTTCTTCCTATTTGACTTCCGATTCGCCGTCTTTTCGCAAATAAGACATGATCTTACAGCTTCACATTAAAAATATTGCATTGATCGAGGATTGCACGGTCGATTTTGGCGGGAAACTCAACGTTTTAAGCGGTGAAACCGGCGCGGGCAAGTCTATTATTATCGATTCCTTGGGCTTTGCGCTCGGCGCGCGCGCGGATAAGAGTTTGATTCGTCACGGCGCAACGACGGCAAGCGTCGAGGCGGTTTTTGATCTTTCCGATTCACCAATGACCAAGAAAAAGATGGTTGAAATGGGGTTTGAGGAGGAGGATTCTTTGATCCTTTTCCGCTCTATGACCGAATCGCGCAGCGACATACGTATCAACGGGCGTCCCGCTGTTCTTTCCATGATTAAGGAGCTGGGCGCAACTTTGGTGGATATTCTCGGTCAGCACGAAAACCAGTCGCTTTTGAGCGTTTCGTCGCATATTGAACTGCTTGATAAGTACGGCGAAGACGCGATCATGCCTTTAAAAACCGAAATTAGCGATCTTTACCGCAAATATAAAGAGATCGACCGCAAACTTGCGTCGTACGGCGATGAAGCCACACGCGCGCGCAGAATCGATATTTTGAAGTACCAGATCGATGAGATCAAGGCTGCCGAACTTACGGAAGGCGAGGAAGAGTCTTTGCTTGCCGATCGTGAAAGGTTCCGCAATTCGGAAAAGATCGTCGAGTCTGTCGGAACTGCGGCGTACGCCTTAAAAGGTGATGATTCTTTCAGCGTTCAGAGTGTTTTGTCCGCGGCGATGAACTCTCTTAGGCAGTCTACGTCCTACGATACGCGTTTGGAAGAGCTGTACGATCGTTTGGATTCCGCATACGTTGAACTGAAAGATATTACGGACGAGTTGGATTCTTACGTAGAATCCTTCGATTTTGACGCAGGAAGCGCCGATCGGGTGGAAAAACGCGTGGATCTGATTCGTTCAATGAAGCGCAAATACGGCGCAACAGTCACGGATATCCTTTCCAATTTGGAAAAATTCGAGCAGGAATATGCTGAATTGACCGAAGCTGACGATCTGATCAATGATCTGACGGCGGAAAAAGAGGTAATTTACGATAAATTGTTAAAAAAATCTTCTTTGCTCAGTCAAAATCGCCGTGAAGCTGCGTCTGAATTGAAAAAAGAATTGGAATCTGAACTTTCTCAGCTTGGTATGGGCGGAAGTGTTTTTGATGTAAAATTTTCTTCCGGTGAAGAATTCCTCGGCGAAAACGGTTACGACAGGGCGGAATTTTTGATCTCTCCGAATCCCGGCGAGCCCGTCAGAAGTTTGTCCAAGATTATTTCCGGCGGTGAAATGTCCCGCTTTATGCTTGCGATGAAGGTCATTACGTCCAGATTGGATGGCATTCAAACGCTCGTGTTTGACGAAGTCGACGCGGGTATCAGTGGTAAGATCGGGGAAGTTGTTGCTGAAAAACTTGCTCTCGTTTCCGTCGGTAGACAGGTGATAGCCATCACGCATTTGCCGCAAGTTGCCGCGATGAGCGACGTTCATTTCCTGATCGAAAAGAGCGTTTCAAACGGCGTGACGCGCACGTCACTTTTGCCGCTTGACGAAGAAGGGGTTATCGGTGAGGTTGAAAGATTGTCTGCCGGAGCAGGGGCTTACGGTACGTTACATGCTCGTGAGCTTAGAAAAATCGCACTCGCAAAAAAGTCCGAAATTAGGTCAAAATAATTCTAAATTAGAACAATTTTCATAATATTGTTATAAAATTACATCTAAATTAAAACAATTTTGAAGATTTTTCCAACTCAAAACGAGGGTAAATTTTGCTATCTTGCAAATCATAATCGTGAGGTGGCGAAATGAAAAACAGGGTATTTGGCGTCATAGCGTTCCTTTTGTTGACGGCTTTGTTTGTGATGCCGACGTCCGTCACAACAGTGGCGAAAGCGGAGCAAAGCGTCTACTTGGGAGGAATGCCGATCGGGATCGGGCTTGCCGAAAACGGTTTGATCGTAACGGGGTTTGTCGATGTCATCACCGATGAGGGGGCTGTTTGTCCCGCTCGCGGCACGGAGATTTTGACGGGTGACCTTATTACCGAAATCAACGGCAGTTTTGTTAAAAACGCAACAGATTTTGCTTCGATCCTGCAAAAATCGGAAGGCGACGTTACTCTGACGGTCAAAAGGGGTGAAAACGAGTATAAGATCGCGCTCACTCCTGCCACCGATAGCTTGACTGGCTTAAAACGCATCGGGTTGACCTTAAAAAACGGTATAAACGGCGTGGGAACGATGACCTTTATCCTGCCGGAAACGCTTAAATTCGGGGCGCTTGGGCATGGGATCGTCGACGCGGATACCGGAAAACCGTTCGTTTGTGACTCCGGATCTGTCTACCAATGCCGTATCGACGGATTTAAGCGTCCCGAAAAAGGCAAAGCGGGGGAACTCAACGGAAAATTCCTCGACAAGGGCTCTCCGATCGGCAAAATTACCCGCTGTAACGCCTTTGGCGTTTACGGAACCGTCGAAAAAGGGGTGACGAAAGGGCTGAAATTCATCCCCGTCGCCTCCCGAAAAGAGATCAAGCCCGGCGCCGCTGAGATCTATTCCACAATTCACGGCGAAACGCCCGAAAAATACGATATCGAAATCGTAAAAGCGGCTACGCAAAGGAAAATGCAGGAAAAAAGTATGTTGATCCGCGTAACGGACGAGAAGCTTTTGAAAGAAACCGGCGGGATCTTACAGGGGATGAGCGGCAGTCCTATCGTACAAAACGGAAAATTGATCGGGGCGGTAACGCACGTACTCGTCAACGACAGTACCCTTGGGTATGGTTTATACGTCGATTGGATGCTTGAAAATGCGGCTTAACGGCTGCATTTTTCATAATTTCCGACCTACATACATAAACTTTTCTATGAAAAATCCTGTCAAAAGTCGTCTTTTTTTGTGGAAAAGGGATCTTTTTACTGCTTGCCGACGTAATCGCAACAGTATTTTGGCTTGGTCGCTCGTTTTGCTTTTCGGCGTTGGGCTCGGAATATATATCGGGCTTTCGGTAGGTGAAAAGGAATCGCCTTTTGGGTTGTTTGCCGCACTTTTTAACTTGGAATTTGCGCCGTTTGACTATCTCGTCCCCGATCTTTTGCGATTTTTAGCCTTTTCGATTTTGTCGATGCTCGCTTTGTTTTTGCCGCTTCCCGTCCTGTATCCGACGTTGTCGCTGTTTCTTTTCGGAAAACATTTCGGCGAGATCGCCTGCGTTTGCTTTTTATCGGACGGTTTGCCCGCGGCATTGCTTTCGCTTTTCGTTATATATTTGCCGCTTTTACTGTTTGGTGGGGCGCTTCTGATCTTTGTCGCCCATAGGGCGAAGCTTAGCAGGTTGCGTTACGGTGGGTCGTGGTGTCAAAAAGCGATAAAACGTGAAATTTTGTTTTGGCTCAAAGTGCATTTTGCGTATTTTCTCGTTTTGCTGTTGCTTTACGTGATCGTTTGCGGGATCTTGTATTTGTTTGTGATCGCTTTGTGATCGGTATAAATCCCCGTTTGGGGTTTCATACTATCTTCACGAGGTGAAATATGAAGAAAATTGTGTTTTTTTTGATTGCGATTCTTGCCGTATTCGGTCTGTTTGCGCCTTTTACCGCAAAAACGGCGACGGCGGAAGGTTTTTCGCCTGTGAAGGCAAAAAGCGCTTGCTTGATCGACAAGCGCACGGGCGAACTTTTGTACGGGCAAAATGAAAACACCGAGTTTCCCATTGCGAGCATGGTCAAGATCATGACGGCGCTGTTGACTTTTGAAGAAATAGAGAAAGGCAATCTTTCTTTTGACGAAAAGGTCGTCGTCAGTGACACCGCCGCGGGGATGGGCGGCAGTCAGATGTTTTTGGACAGAGGGCTCGAATACCCCGTAACGGACCTTTTGAAGGGGGTGATCGTCGTATCCGCAAACGACGCTTGCGTGGCTTTGGCGGAGCGCATCAGCGGGGCGGAAGAAGTCTTCGTGGACAAAATGAACGCAAGGGCAAAGGAACTTCAAATGCAAAATACCGTCTTCGTAAACGCGACGGGGCTACCCAAAGAAGGCGGACACAGTACGGCGCACGATGTCGCTTTGATGCTGCGCGAACTTACCGAGCACGAACGTTACTACGATTACAGCAAAATTTGGTTGGAAGACTACGTTCATCCCGACGGTCGGGTCACCACGCTTACCAACACCAACAAATTTGTGCGTTTTTACGAGGAGTGCGACGGCGGTAAGACCGGGTTTACCTCCGAAGCCAAGTTCTGTTTGGCGGCAAGCGCCACCCGCGGAGATACCAAGTTGATCTCCGTCGTGATCGGCGCGGAGGACGGAAAGACCCGCTTTAATGAAAGTAAACGCCTGCTTTCCTACGGATTTGCGTCTTATAAGAGTGAAGTGATCGTCAAAAAGGGCGACGCGGTGTTTACTTGCCCGATCAAAGGCGGCGCGGTCAAAGAGATCAAAGCATATAGCGGGGAAGACGTGACCGTTTTGCGGAAAACCGGCGAATCGCCCACGGATGCGGAGGTTGATACCCTCTTTTACAACGTCAAAGCACCTGTCAAGACGGGGGACGCGGTTGGTGAATGCACGGTCACGGAAGGCGGTAAGTCTTACACCGTCAAACTTTATGCCGCCGAAGACGCCAAGAAAGCTGGAATAGGGGATATATTCGGAAAAATCGCGAAAGAATGGAACTGAAACGGAGAGCGCCCTTGCGGCGCCCTCTTTCTTTTTATTTGGGCTCAAAATACTCTTGACGAAAACCGCGTATTTTTTTATAATGTAAATTAAGTATGATTTATCGTATCTTGTTTTCATCCACCTATTCGGCGGTGGAAAAAGTGTTGCTTTTGGTCGCATTTTTGTTGAGTGCGACTCTTGCGATCTCTTTACACGAATTCGCACACGGTTTTGCCGCCTACAAATTGGGCGATCCGACGGCAAAGCTCAACGGACGCTTGACAGTCAATCCCGTCGCGCATTTTGAGCCCATCGGCTTGTTGATGTTTCTGCTCGTCGGTTTCGGATTCGCGCGTCCCGTACCCATCAATCCCAATAACTTTGAAAACTATCGCAAAGGGATGCTCGTCACCGCTTTTGCGGGCGTGACGGCAAACCTGATGCAAGCGCTTGTCGGCTTCGGAATGATGGTCGGCTTCGGTTACGCGCTTTTGACCTATACGGCGACGGGCGGCGCAGTCTATTACTTGTTGTATTTTTTGTTTGAGTTTTCGCTGTTTTGGACACTGCTGAACGCGGTTTTGATCGCCTTTAACTTGTTGCCTATATTTCCGTTGGACGGTTTTCGCGTCGTGGAAGCGCTTTCTCGGACGGAAAACGCGTATCTTCGCTTTATGCGTCGCTACGGGTCGTATATCTTGATCGGTATCGTGGTGATCGGCTTCTTTTTCGAGCGGATCAACATCCCGCAGGGCGACGTGTTCGGAATGTATCTTTCTGCGGTGCAAAACGGGATACTGAAGTTGTTTGATAAAATTATGGGAGGTTTGCTTGCCTGATGGAAGAATTCTTTGTCGAAAGCAAGGAAACGTTCAGTTTTAAGCTGGATGATTTCGAAGGTCCGTTAGACCTCTTGTTACATATGCTGAAGGAAGCGAAGATCGAGATCAAAAACATCTTCGTTTCAAACATAACGGGGCAGTATTTGCGTTACGTTGAACAAATGCGCGCCCTCGATCTTGAAAAAGCAAGTAACTTTGCGGGGATGGCGGCGACCCTTCTTGACATCAAGCTGCGCAGTATTTTGCCTCGTACCGAAGAAGAGGACGTTATTCTTGAAGAGGATAAAAACTCCATTATTTTGTTGCTGGAAGAGTACGATCTTATCAAAGACAGCGCCCAAAAACTTAAGGCGACCGAAACGCTCAACCGCTTTTATCGTGAGCCGGAATTCGACGAGAACGACTGTCGCGTTTTGTTGACCAATTTCAATATGGACAACCTTTTGGATGCCTTTGCCAAAATCATGTACAAAGCGGAGACCAAAACCGCCGAGGCATTACCCAAAGTTATCGTCAAAGATCGTTTTACCGTCGGGCAAAAGACAAAATCTTTGGCGCTGACCCTTCTTGAAAAGAAGGAGATCACTTTTTTCTCACTGTTTGACGATGATTATACCGACAGCGAAAAAATCAACACGTTTTTGGCGCTTCTCGAACTTTTGAAAAAGCAATTTGCGGAAGCGGTGCAGGAAAAACCCTTTGAAGACATCAAGATCACGCTGAAAGCCGGCGCGGAAGAATTACCGTACGAGGGAGGATTGGATGAACAACCAGATGAGTATAATTGAGGCGATCGTTTTCGCTTCGGGAAAAGGCATTCAAAAGACCGAGATACTGGAAAAACTCGATATCACCAAAAAGCGTCTTGACGCCATCGTCGAAGACCTCAAAGAAAAATATGCGCCGCAAAACGGCGGCATCGTCTTTTTGGATACGGCGGGGACGCTCCGTTTCGTTACGGCGCCCGACGTAGGGGAAAAGGTCGCCGAAGTGTTGAAACCCTTAAAAGAACGTGA
>DMCI01000026.1 GCA_003445835.1 Clostridiales bacterium | reverse complement strand
AGACCGCCCTTGTAAGGTCCGATCGCGCTGTTGTATTGCACTCTGTAACCCTTGTTGACTCTGACCACGCCGTTGTCGTCCACCCAAGGTACTCTGAATAAGATCACGCGTTCCGGCTCGACAAGCATATCGAGAAGTCCGCGTGCTTCATACTCGGGGTGCTTGTCGAACACGGGCGACAAACTGTCGAGCACTTCCGTCACAGCCTGATGGAACTCGGGTTGATTGGGGTTCTTTGCTTTGAGTTCTTCCAAAACTTTGTTTACGTAACTGTTCATAATCCGCTCCTTTAATTTTTTGCTTATTTAAAGCGCCTTTTCAAGACGCTCAGCAATCTTTTTCAAAAACTCCATCGTGCTGAGGGCAACGGGCTCCACGCCTTCCTTCTTGAATATGGATTTGAGATCACCCGTCATATAGCCGCTTTCCACCGTTTGGATCGTGGCTCTTTCAAGCAACTCCGCATAACGGACGAGGTCAGACAATCCGTCCAATTCTCCCCTCTTTTTCAAACCGCCGGTCCAAGCAAAGATCGTAGCGATGGGGTTGGTACCCGTGGACTCCCCTTTGAGGTGTCTGTAGTAGTGTCTGGTCACCGTGCCGTGCGCCGCTTCATACTCAAACTTGCCGCTTGGTGAAACGAGGACGGAAGTCATCATTGCCAACGAACCGAACGCCGTAGCGAGCATATCGCTCATCACGTCGCCGTCGTAGTTTTTGCAAGCCCAAATAAAGCCGCCCTTGCTACGCATAACGCGAGCGACCGCGTCGTCGATCAATGTGTAGAAGTAGGTGATGCCCTTCTTTTCAAACTCCGCTTTGTAATTGGCGTCGTATTCCTCTTGGAAAATATCCTTAAAGCGATGATCGTACGTCGCGCTGATCGTATCTTTGGAGCTGAACCAAAGATCCAAGCCCTTGGTCAAAGCGTAATTGAAGCAACTCTTGGCAAAACTGCGGATGCTACTATCCAAATTGTGCATTCCAAGCGCCACACCGCCCGACGCAGCGTAGTCGGCGATCAAAATGCGGTTTTCCTTGCCGTCTGCAGTGATGACAAGCTCTGCCTTACTGCCCTTGGGACAAAGTGCTTCCACGTCCTTATACACATCGCCGTATGCGTGACGAGCGATGATAATGGGGCTTGTCCAGGCGGGAACGAGGGGAGAAATACCCTCCGTCATAATTGGCTCACGGAACACTGTACCGTCCAAAGCAGCGCGGATGGTGCCGTTGGGGCTCTTCCACATAGAAGTAAGAGAGTACTCAGTCATCCTTTGCGCGTTGGGCGTGATGGTGGCGCACTTAACGCCGACACCCAAACGGTCAATCGCCGCGGCGGCATCCTTGGTGACTTGATCCTTGGTAGCCTCACGGTTGACCAAAGAAAGATCGTAATACTCGGATTTGAGATCAACGTACGGAGTGATCAAAACGTCTTTGATCCACTGCCAAATAACACGAGTCATTTCATCGCCGTCCAGTTCAACAATGGGTGTTAACATCTTGATCTTATCCATAGCATCCTCCATTACAAGTGATATTTTATCACCGAAAACGCTTTGTTTGCAACAATTCAAGACTCATTTTTGCGATAAAGCGGATAGATTATCTAAAACCCGGCTATTAAAACAAATTATATCCGTTTGCGACGCGCGACGGATCGCGTCGTTGACAACGCGGATCAAAAGGTCAGAAAACTCGATCCCGACCTCTTCAAACAAGTAATACGCAAGCGATCCCGGCTGTGAATTGATCTCGTTCAAATAGAGAATATCCGCCTGCTCATCGTACAGGTAATCGATACGTGCGACGCCGTTAAGTTCAAAAGCACGGTAGACTTTTTCCGTCAATTCGCCTACCCGTTGGGCAAGATTCCCTCTGACGATCCGATTACTGCCGCTTTTATACTTGCCACCCTCGTATTTTTCTTTGAAAGTTAAAAATTCGTGCCAAGACTTTGGGCTTTCCACCCCGCTGACGACGACTTCGTCCCCTTCGCGGAAAGCGGCGCAATTGAGTTCCGTCACCGGCGAAACGACCTCTTCAATCACCACATCGGTATCAAATGAAAAAGCAAGAGCAACGGCGCCGATCAGCTCGGTTTCATCGTGCGCAACCTCTATGCCGATGCTTGACCCGAGTCGTGCGGGTTTGACGATCAAAGGATACTTCAGTCCCTTTGCCCGTTCGATGACGTCCTCGCTGCGACGTCCGACGACGCCTTTTGCCGTAGGGAAGCCTTTTTCCGCCGCTAAGATCTTGGTCATCCGTTTATCCATCGTAACGGCGGAAGCAAGCGGTCCCGAGGCGGTATACGGAAAGTCGTAGCATTCCATAAGCGCCGAAAACCGTCCGTCTTCCCCCTCGCCACCGTGGCAACAGAGGATCACAGCGTCCAATACCGTCTTTTTAAGCCCGACCGAGACGCAGCCGCGTCCTTTCTTTTTGCAAAAACGCAACTTCTTCTTTTTGACGCGGCGGGAAGCAAAGTTTTCAAGCTTCATTTCCCCTTTTACAAAGTAAAATTCCCCGTCTTTTGCGTAGATCGGGTAGACTTCCGCCCGCCCTTTCAACGCAGCGGCGACTTCGATCGCCGTAATGACGGAAATATCGTGTTCGTAACTTCTGCCGCCGAATAAAATCCCGAGTTTCATACCCCCTCCTACAACAAATAATCGCGCGGAAGATCGCTCATAATCAACAGAACGTCCCCCTTTTTCAAGATGCTTTCAAACAATTTGGACGCCGCGGCGGTATCCGTCGCGCGGAAAAGGACGACGTCGTCGCTTATGCCGCGCACGACCGCGTCTCCGTATCGCCCCTCGCACACGACGGCGACCGAGGCGACCTCGGAAATTCTTTTGCCCAAAGCACGGTTGAGAGCTTCCTCCTCCTCGCCGAGTTCCACCATTCCCGAAGTATAGACGATCTTTCTTTCGGCATTGAAACAACCGAGAGAGTCAAGCGCCGCGGCTGCGCCTACGGGATTGACGTTGTAACTGTCGTCTACGACCACGACGTCGCCGCTTCTGACCACTTCAAAACGATGCGGAGGGGGATAGGCACGCATTGCCGCCGCTGCGACAGTTTCCCAAGGAACGCCGAGTTCGATCGCTACCGCCGCCGCCAAACAAAAATTCACGACGAAAGCCAT
>DMCI01000035.1:7776-11744 GCA_003445835.1 Clostridiales bacterium | reverse complement strand
CCTAACGTTAAGTTTGCGTAAAAAAGCCCGATAAATCGGGCTTTTTGTCTAGCTGGCGGAGAGTTAGGGATTCGAACCCCAGGACCCTTGCGAGTCAACGGTTTTCAAGACCGCCGCTTTCGACCACTCAGCCAACTCTCCAATATGTGATGCTTTTGCTACGTAAAGAATTATATTGTATCGGAGAAGGATTTGTCAACGGGAATGTTTCCTGTGTGATAAGCAAAAAAATGAGAGGGATGCTCTCTTTTCGTCACCCATACAAACCTCTGAAGAAGGCAATTTGACGGCGCGCGCTTGACAAGAAAATTAAGAATGACTATAATATTAATATCTTAGAAGAGCACGGTCGGAGGAGGCTCGACAGATGCTCTTACGCTCCTGCCAAAGGGGAAGGCGGGAATACGGAAGGTTTTTATGAAGAAAAAGGAAAAGTCTGAAATCGGTGGATTTGCGGCCAATAGCCTTATTATCCCTCTTGCGGCAGTCTTGGCAGCCGTAATTGTTTGCATAACGGTTTTGACGATGAGCGTGAACCGGACCAGCAGCGATCTTACCGATTTGATGCAACAAACAAACGAATATCAACGCTTGTCTAAGAATATGCAAGGTAGCGCGATGGTCCTTTCGGGCACGACTACCTCGTTTATGAATTCGCCGTTGGTCGGACCTCCCGGGCAACAGCAAGTCAACGTCGGACCCTTACGCGCTTACGTTGCGGAATTGAAGGAACATCCGGATCAGCGCGGTCCCGAAATCGCGGCGAAATTCAAAGAGATGGGCGCAAGTGAAGAAGTGCAGGGATACATTGAGGCAGCTTCTCAAGATGCGGAACAAATGCGCCGCACGGAGGAATACGCCATTGCGCTTATTCTTTATGATCATCCTTTGTACGATCTTGATTTATTAGAAGCAATCCCCACGGCAACATTGACGGACGAAGATCTTGCTTTGACAGCGGACGAGCGTCTTGAAAAAGCGAAGAAATGCATTCTGGAGGGAAGGGATTATAGTCAATGCAAATCCAATCTTGCCGCAAACATCGACAAATGCACGACTACTTTTAATGAAGAATTCAGTGATCAAGCAGAAGACGGTAAAAAACATATCTCCACGTTGCGTATCGCTCTTTGGGTGATGATAGGCGTTTTGGCTATTGCGATGATGTTGACCTTTATGGCTTTTTATCGTTGGATCATCGGACCGATGCGTCAATATGCGCAACAAATCAATTCCGATCAAGTTTTGAAAAGAAGAGGCGCAATTCGGGAACTCAGATCTTTAGTGCTTGCGCATAACGACCTTTTGCGCCGTCGAAACAAACTGGAGACCATCTTGCGTACCGCGGCGGAGACCGACGCGCTTACGGGACTTCCCAACCGTTACAGCTTGGAGCGTTACGCTTTGGAGATCGACGATGACGATGCGCCTCTTGCCGTAATGCTGTTTGACGTAAACTTCCTCAAAAAGGTCAACGACACACAAGGGCACCTTGCGGGCGACCAACTTTTGCGTACCGCCGCTCTTTGCATCCGCGAGAGTTTCAGTTCCGGCACTCTTGACAACTGCTACCGCTTCGGCGGGGATGAATTTGCCGCTATCTTGCGTGATTGCAACGAAGAAGATATCAAAAACAGGATCGAGCGTTTTAACAGAAATTTGGAACGTGAAAAGATCAGCGTTTCCGTCGGATACGCCTACACGGATGAGATCGGTGAAGGCAGGTTCAAAAGGCTTATGGCGCTTGCGGATAAGCGCATGTATGCGGAAAAGCGCGCCGTGCATAAACGGGAAGAAATTTTGGGATCGGAGGAATAGCCGATCAACTGCTTTCAAAAACGGAAAGATGGCAACGAAAATTGCCATCTTTTATTTTATAAAAGAGCAATCACTTGCCAAAAGCGAGCGGCGCGTCTATAATGATAGTGCGCATAAAATGCCCGTGTGCGTTAAAACTACATAAACGGAGGATTTTATGATATCGGACGAAAGACAGAAAATTTTGGCAAAAAATTTGGTGAATTATTCCTGTGAGGTACAACCGGGGGAGAACGTCCTCATCGAGGCGTCCGGCGTGCCGTATCAGTTTGTAAACTTGCTTGTCAAGGAAGTTTTTGCGGCGGGGGGCTTCCCGTTCGTTTCACTTGGCGACAACAAGATCAAGCGCGAGATCATGAAGCGCGGCGGGGAAGAACTGTTTAAGCGTATGGCAAAATACGACGAACTCAAAATGCGCGATATGCAAGCATATATCGGCATCCGCGGCGGGGAAAACAGCTACGAGCTTTCCGACGCTCCCGCAGGGGCGATGCAGGCGTATTCCAAGTTTTACGCCCATCCCGTACATCACGAACTTCGCGTCAAAAAGACCAAGTGGGTCATTTTGCGTTATCCCACCGAAGGAATGAGCGAACTTGCGGGGATGAGCACCGAAGCGTACGAAGATTTTTACTTTGACGTCTGCTGTTTGGACTACAAAAAGATGGGCGAAGCGATGACTCCGCTCGTCGACCTTATGAACAAGACGGATAAAGTGCGCATCGTCGCCAAGGATACCGACTTGACCTTCTCCATCAAGGGGATCGGCGCGGTCAAGTGCAAAGGGGAGCGCAATATCCCCGACGGTGAGGTCTATACCGCGCCCGTGAAGGACAGCATCAACGGCGTGATCCATTACAACGTGCCTTCCATTGAGGACGGTATCAAGTTTGAGGACGTGCGTTTGGTGTTCAAGGACGGCAAGATCGTGGAAGCCACGGCAAACCACACCGCCGAAGCAAACAAGATCTTCGATACCGACGAAGGCGCCCGCTACGTGGGTGAGTTCTCCTTCGGACTTAATCCGTATATCAAAAAAGCCATCGGCGACATCCTCTTTGATGAAAAGATCTCCGGCTCCATTCATTTTACGCCGGGTTGTTGCTACGACGACGCCTACAACGGCAACATCAGCGCCGTACACTGGGATCTGGTTTTGTGCCAAACGCCGGAATGCGGCGGGGGCGAGATCTGGTTTGACGACGTGTTGATCCGCAAGGACGGGCGTTTTGTCCTTCCCGAACTTGAAGGATTGAATCCCGAAAACCTTATCTAACGGCTGCGAATAAGGGCGCATCTGCTTTGTTTCTGCCTTCAAAATCGCGCAGTTACGTACGGAATAGTACGCGCCTGCGCGATTTTTTGTCGAGCCTCGCATCTGCACTCTTCTCCGCAGCCGTTTACTATTATTTTGTTTTTTTACAGGCATTGGGCGCTTGTTATACTTCCCCGTAGTTTTTTTGACTCTTTTCCGCAGTCGTTTGTTATTTTTGAAATCCATAGTCGTTTGCTATTTTTGAAACTCATTTTGTTTTTTTTGTTTGTCGTTACCGTTTTGTTTTGCATTTTTTTTGGGTTGTTTGTCGTTTTGTTGCGCGATCTTGTTTTTGCAAGCAGGGCGGGGAGATTGCGAACAAAAAACGCTGTTTTGTACCGTCGTTTGCTTGCGTTTTGGGCTTTTGACGGAAAAACCATTACCAAAGTAATGAAAGTGCGCAAAACTTCGCTCAAAAGTGCGGTCAAATGTTTGCCAAGTGCGATTTTGGCGTGATATAATACACGAAGTGAATTTTTTAGGAGGACATTATGTCTTTAGTTACTTCGAAAGAAATGTTCAAAAAAGCATATGACGGCGGCTACGCGGTCGGCGCCTTCAACGTGAACAATATGGAGATCGTTCAAGGCATCACCGAGGCTTGCAAGGAGGAGAAGGCTCCGGTCATTCTTCAGGTCAGCAAGGGCGCGCGTGCATACGCGAATCATACTTACCTCGTGAAGCTGGTGGAAGCGGCGGTCATCGAATGCCCCGAGATCCCCATCGTGCTCCACTTGGATCACGGTCCCGATTTCGAGACCTGCAAAGCCTGCATCGACGGTGGTTTCACTTCCGTTATGATCGACGGCTCCGCGCACTCCTTTGAAGACAACAT
>DMCI01000035.1:0-7645 GCA_003445835.1 Clostridiales bacterium | reverse complement strand
GGTACCCTTGCCGGTATCGAGGACGAAGTCAGCCACGCGGTGGGTTCCTACACCCGTCCCGAAGAAGTGGAAGAGTTCGTTTCCAAGACGGGCGTTGACAGCCTTGCCATCGCCATCGGTACTTCGCACGGCGCTTACAAGTTTAAGCCCGAGCAGTGCACGGTGAACGAGAAGGGCGTTTTGGTTCCGCCTCCCCTTCGTTTTGACATTCTTGAGGAAGTTTCCAAGAGACTTCCCGGCTTCCCGATCGTTTTGCACGGTTCCAGCAGCGTGCCGCAAGAGTACGTTCAGATGGTCAACGCGCACGGCGGCAAGATGCCCAACGCCATCGGCGTACCCGAGGAGCAACTCCGTCACGCGGCGAAGCTTTCCGTTTGTAAGATCAACATCGACTCCGATCTCCGCCTCGCGATGACCGGCACCATCCGCCAGTTCTTCGACGAGCATCCCGACAAGTTTGACCCGCGCGAGTACTTGAAGCCCGCCCGTGCCAACATCAAGGAGGTCGTCCGTCACAAGCTCAGAGATGTTTTGGGCTGCGCAGGCAAAGCATAATTTTGAAATTTTTAATCAACAAACTTAAATGGAGGTAGTTTTATGATTAAGGTAGGTATTAATGGTTTCGGAAGAATAGGTCGTCTGGTTTTCCGTGCCGCTTGCGGCAGGAAGGACATCCAGGTGGTCGGTATCAATGATCCGTTCATCGATCTCGATTACATGGTCTATATGCTCCGCTATGACAGCATTCACGGCAAGTTCGACGGTGAAATCTCCACCGACAAAGAGAACAACATGCTCATCGTGAATGGCAACAAGATCAAGGTCTTCGCTCAGATGGCGGCTTCCGACATCGATTGGAAGAGCTGCGGCGCTGAGTACATCGCCGAAGCGACCGGTATCAACACCACGACCGAGAAGGCTTCCGCTCACTTTGTCGGCGGCGCGAAGAAGGTCGTCATCACCGCTCCGTCCAGCGACGCTCCGATGTTTGTTTGCGGCGTCAACCTTGACAAGTACAACAAGGATATGAAGGTCGTTTCCAATGCTTCCTGCACCACGAACTGCCTTGCTCCTATCGCAAAGGTCATCAACGACAACTTCGGTCTTGTGGAAGGTCTTATGACCACCGTCCACTCCACCACCGCTACTCAGAAGACCGTTGACGGTCCGTCCAAGAAGGACTGGAGAGGCGGCCGCGCTGCTGCGGGCAACATCATCCCGTCTTCCACCGGCGCTGCGAAGGCTGTCGGCAAGGTCATCCCCGAGCTTAACGGCAAGCTCACCGGTATGAGCTTCCGCGTTCCGACCCTCGACGTTTCCGTCGTTGACCTTACCTGCCGCTTGGAGAAGCCCGCAACCTATGACGAGATCAAGGCTGCTATGAAGAAGGCTTCCGAGGGCGAACTCAAGGGCATCCTCGGCTACACCGAAGACGCAGTCGTTTCCACCGACTTCATCCACGACAGCAGGACTTCCATCTTTGACGCTGCGGCGGGTATCTCCCTCAACAGCAACTTCGTCAAGCTCGTTTCTTGGTACGACAACGAGTGGGGTTACAGCAACAAGGTTTTGGATCTCATCGCTCACATGAGCAAGGTGGACGCGTAATTTTTAAACTACTGCAAGGGAGAGATTCTCCCGTGAGGAGGAAGATTTATGGGTAAGATCAAACTTACGACCGTGCCTTTCCAAGGGACGGAAGCACAGGAAAAGGAACTTCGCGCGAAACTCGCCGATATCAAAAAGCTTCCCGGCGCGTTGATGCCGGCACTTCAAGCGGCGCAGGGCGTTTACGGTTATTTGCCCGTTGAGGTGCAACAGATCGTCGCGGAAGAACTCGGTGTGCCTCTTGAGAAGGTGTTCGGCGTTTCTACCTTTTACTCACAGTTCACCTTGAATCCCCGCGGCAAGTATCAGATCTCGGTTTGTTTGGGCACGGCTTGCTACGTTAAGGGCTCGGGCGACATCATCAACGAGGTGAAGAACATCCTTAAGATCGACAACGACGAATGCACCCCGGATAGAAAGTTCTCCTTGCTTGAAACGCGCTGCATCGGTTGTTGCGGTTTGGCTCCCGTTCTCAGCGTGAACGACGAGGTGTACGGCAGGATCACCACCAAAGACGTGGCGGGGATCATCGCAAAGTACAACGCGTAATTCAAAAATCAAAAGAGCTTCGGCAGGCAGGTTTTGCATGCCGAAGTTTTTTTGTTGTTGACAGACATTTGCGTTAATAATATAATAAAATTAGCTTTAGGAGGCGTGAGGTACGATTATGGGGATCAATCAAACTATCAATTCGATAAAAAGGAGATCGGAATCGCTTTGTGCGATTTTGTTTTATATAGCCGCGGGTCTTTGCTTTTTTGCTTACGTAGGTAATTTCGGCGGCAGTTTTATGCCCGCGATGGGTACCTTTCTTTCGATGTTGATCGAGGTGGGGCTTTGGCTTTTGGTCCCCGTGCTGATCTCCATCAGAAGAAGAAGCGTTGCCAGATGGGCGTTTTTGGGACTTTCGATCTTTTGGGTGCTGACCTCCATTTTCTCCCTGCTTGACGGTGCCGGCTTGGCGGTCGAGGGAGCGGGCGGCGTCGCTTGCTCGGTGGGCGTTTTCAGCTTTTTGATCGCTTGCGCGTTGATCGTAGTTACGGTGCTTTCCACTATCGCTTATTGGAAAAAGGACGCAAAACTCAAGATTGTTTCCCTTTTGGTGTATCTCGGGTCGCTCGTGTTTTTCCTCGTGCTGTTTGCGCTTCGCGTGGCGCTTGCGGCGGAATGGAATATGAACTGGAGTTCTTACTTCGGACTGGTTTATTCCTACATCGTGATCCCGCTTGCGATGTGCTTTGCCGCGATTGCTTTTTGGTATACCGAGAAAGAGTTGTACTTTGCCGTTTTTGACAAAAAACCCGTGAAAGAAGAGGCTCCCGTTAAGGAAGAAAAGACGGAAAAGAAACCCGAGGTCAAAGCGGAAGATACCGCAGAGAAAAAGGCGGAAAAACCTGCCGAAAAACCGACTTCGGAGACAGAGCCCGCGGCGGAGGAGATCGCCGTAGCGGAAACGGAAGAAAAAGCGGAAGAATAAAACTGTGTTTTATTGTTGAGACAACGAAGGGGTTTTGTACCGATACGAAACCTCTTTTTTTACGCCCTGATAAATTTGTGTGAAAAAGCGGCTTCCATTTGCATAAAATGGGTGCTAAAAGTTTGCAAAATACAGCGTAATATGATAAAATCTTACTTGAACGTGCCCGCGCACGCGCGTATTGCTATGGAAATATCGAAGCATTTGGTCGATTTGGTCGTAAACAGTCTGGAGGCTTTGGCAAAGCACGTGTTGATTATGCTTGCCGAAGAAGAGGACGGCGTTTCCCTGGAGGTGTCCGACGACGGCGTCGGCATCAACGAAGAGGACGTTCAAAAAGCCTTTCGCGGTGAAAAAGCGCCGCGCGGCAGGGGGCTTGCGCTTCTGAAACAAGTTGCGGAAGATTCGGGCGGCGAGTTTGCCTACCGCTCTACCGAAAAAGGTACGGTCGTCCGCGCGCTTTTCAAAGGGGTGCCCCTTGGGGAAGTGGGCGACGCCTTGATCGTCTTTTGGCAGGAGATGGGGATCACTGTCATCACGCTGTCGGCGGTCACGGGGAAGGGCGGTTTCGTCTTTGACTCCCGCTTGGTCGAGACCAAGTACGGCGACCCGCAAAATATGGAAACAATGGTGAAAGTCCGCAAGGACGTAAACTATACTCTAACAAACTTATTTGGAGGAAAGTGATATGAAAAGCATCGCAGACATCAACGCCATCAGGGAACAGATGCAATCCAAAGTCCTGATCCGCGACAATACGAAGGAGGGGGAAACTCACGTATTTGTCGGTATGGGCACCGCGGGTTTGCAGTCCGGCGCCGTGGAAGTGTTCAACGCTTTTGTGGACGAGATCTCTACTCGCCTCATCAAAAACGTCAGGATCTCCCGCGCGGGCAGTATTGACGCCAAAGAGCAACCCGCTGCGGAAGTGATCCTTCCCGGGAAGGCTCCCGTCACTTACGCGGGTCTTAACGCCGCAAAGGTGAAGGTCATCGTTGAAAAGCACATTTTGGGCGGAGAGCCTGTGACGGAATATATCGTCAAGTAAGAGAGGAGGAAGATATGTACAGAAGTCACATTTTGGTTTGCGGTGGTACAGGTTGTCACTCCAACAACAGCGCGAACATTTTGAAGGCATTTAACGAAGAGCTTGCTAAGGCAAACCTCACCGCCGACGTGCAGACGGTTCAGACCGGTTGCTTTGGTCTTTGTGCCGTCGGTCCCGTCGTCATCGTCTATCCGGAAGGCGCGTTCTACAGCTGCGTGAAGGTGGAGGACGTTCCCGAGATCGTTTCGGAACACCTCGTCAAAGGCAGACTCGTCGAGCGCTTGCTCTACAAAGAGAAGGCTACCGGCAAGACGGTCAAAGCACTTTCCGAAACCAATTTCTACAAAAAGCAGACCCGTGTCGTTTTGCGTAACTGCGGCGTTATCAATCCCGAAAACATCGACGAGTACATCGCGATGGACGGCTACCAAGCCTTGATCAAGGTGTTGACCTCCATGCAACCGCAGGAAGTCATCGACGTCGTGCTCGCTTCCGGACTTCGCGGCAGGGGCGGCGCAGGCTTCCCCACCGGCAGGAAGTGGCAGTTCACCAAGGACGCCGTGGGCGACGTGAAGTACGTTGCTTGTAACGCCGACGAAGGTGACCCGGGCGCATTTATGGATCGTTCCGTTTTGGAAGGCGACCCGCACGCAGTCATCGAAGCGATGGCGATCGCGGCGTACGCTATCGGCGCGCAACAAGGTTACGTGTACGTTCGTGCGGAGTACCCGATCGCGGTCAGAAGACTTCAGATCGCTATCGATCAAGCTAAGGAGTACGGCCTCCTCGGCAAGAACATCCTCGGCACCGGCTTCAACTTCGACCTCGAGATCCGCTTGGGCGCAGGCGCGTTCGTTTGCGGCGAAGAGACCGCTCTTATGACCAGTATCGAAGGCAACCGCGGCGAGCCGCGCGTCCGTCCTCCGTTCCCCGCGCACAAAGGTTTGTTTGGCAAGCCGACCGTGCTCAATAACGTTGAAACCTACGCCAACATCGCTCAGATCATCTTGAAGGGTGCGGATTGGTTCAAGTCCATGGGTACCGAAAAGAGCCGCGGCACCAAGGTGTTTGCTCTTGGCGGTAAGATCGTCAACACCGGTTTGGTGGAGATCCCGATGGGTACCACTCTCCGCGAAGTCATCGAAGATATCGGCGGCGGCGTACCTAACGGCAAAAAGTTCAAGGCGGCGCAGACCGGTGGTCCTTCGGGCGGCTGTATCCCCGCGGAACACTTTGATATCCCCATCGATTACGACAACTTGATCTCCATCGGTTCCATGATGGGTTCCGGCGGTATGATCGTTATGGACGAGGACAACTGTATGGTGGATATCGCAAAGTTCTTCTTGACCTTTACGGTGGATGAAAGCTGCGGTAAGTGCACCCCCTGCCGTATCGGTAACAAGAGGCTTCTCGAGTACCTCAACAAGATCACTTCCGGCACTGCCACTATGCAAGATCTTGACGATATGGAAAAACTTTGCCACTACATCAAAGAGAACTCCCTCTGCGGTCTCGGTCAGACGGCGCCCAACCCGGTGCTTTCCACGCTCCGCTACTTCCGCGACGAGTATATCGCGCATATCAAGGATAAGAAATGCCCCGCAGGCGTATGTAAGAGCTTGTTGCAGTACAAGATCATTAAGGACAGCTGTATCGGTTGCGGCGCTTGCCAAAGACAGTGCCCCGCAAACGCGATCTCCCGCACCGACTATATCGCTCCGGGCAAGAAGCTTGCCGCGATGGAGATCGATCCCAAGAAGTGCGTGAAGTGCGGCGCTTGTATGTCCACTTGTAAGTTCAAGGCGATCATTAAGGAATAACGGAGGTAACAGATATGGAAGAAGTTAAGATGGTTAATTTGAAGATCAACGGCATCGCCGTATCCGTTCCCGCCGGCAGCACCATTTTGCAGGCTGCGCGTCAAGCAGGGATCAAGATCCCCACGCTGTGCTACTTGAAGGACATCAACGCGATCGGCGCTTGCCGCGTTTGCGTGGTGGAAGTGAAGGGCGCAAGGACGCTTGTCGCCGCGTGCGTTTTCCCCGTCAGCGAAGGGATGGAAGTCACCACCAATTCCCCCAAAGTTATGGAAAGCCGCAAGACCACGTTGGAATTGCTCCTTTCCGACCACAAGAAGGAGTGCTTGAGCTGTGTCAGAAACAAGAGTTGCGAACTGCAGGCGCTTGCTTTGGAATACGGCTGTGATGAAAACAAGTACAAGGGCGCTACCTCGAACTATCCGCTCGACGAGTCCACTCCGTACCTTGTGCGTGACAACAACAAGTGTATCCTTTGCCGTCGCTGTGTTGCGGCGTGTAAGGAATATCAATCCGTGGCGGTCATCGGCGCAAACGCCCGTGGCTTCGATACCCACATCGCTTGCGCGTTTGAGAATCCGCTTTCCTCCGTCGCTTGCGTGGGTTGCGGACAATGTATCACCGTTTGCCCGACCGGCGCTTTGACCGAAAAGTCCGAGATCGACAACGTGATCGCTGCTTTGAACGATCCCAACAAGTACGTGGTCGTCGGCACCGCTCCTTCCGTCAGGGTCGGTTTGGGTGAAGAGTTCAACAGCCCCATCGGCACCGAAGTCGAAGGCAAGATGGCGGCGGCTCTCAGAAGAATGGGCTTCAACAACGTATTTGACGTTGACTTCGCGGCTGACCTCACTATTATGGAAGAAGGCACTGAGTTCATCAACCGCGTGAAGAACGGCGGCACGCTCCCGATGATCACTTCCTGCTCTCCGGCGTGGATCAAGTTTATCGAGCACAACTTCCCCGATCAGCTTGCTCACCTTTCTACCTGCAAGTCCCCGCAACAGATGTTCGGCGCTATCGTCAAAACCTATTATGCGGAGAAGATCGGCAAGGATCCCAAGGACATTTACGTGGTTTCCGTGATGCCTTGTACCGCCAAGAAGTTTGAAAAGACCCGTCCCGACCAAAATGCGGCGGGTGAGAACATCCCCGATATCGACGCGGTCTTGACCACACGCGAGCTTGCCAAACTGATCAAGCGTATGGGTATTATGTTCAACGAACTTCCCGTCGAGAAGTTTGACGATCCCCTCGGTATTTCCACCGGCGCGGGCGTCATCTTCGGCGTTACCGGCGGCGTTATGGAAGCGGCGCTTCGTACCGTTGCCGAGAAGCTTACCGGCAAGGAGCTCCCCTCCGTTGACTTTACCGAAGTGCGCGGCACCAAGGGCATCAAGGAAGCGGAGTACGACGTGGCCGGTATCAAAGTCAAGGTCGCGGTCGCTTCCGGTCTTGCAAACGCTCGCGTCTTGATGGAGCAGATCAAGGAAGGCAAGAGCCCCTATCACTTCATTGAGATCATGAGCTGCCCCGGCGGTTGCGTCAACGGCGGCGGTCAACCGATCCGTACCGCGGACGAAAGGAACAACGTGGATATCAAGTCCACCCGCGCGGCGTCGATCTACAAGCTCGACAAGAGCATGAAGTTCCGCAAGTCGCACGAAAATCCGGCGATCATCGAGCTCTACA
>DMCI01000041.1 GCA_003445835.1 Clostridiales bacterium | reverse complement strand
GCATACGCGCTTACGACGCATTCGACCCAGCCGATTTTAAACGCAAGAGGGTACGTCAACATCAAAAAAGGGCGTCATCCATTGATCCCCAAGGAAAAAGTGGTACCTGTCAGCGTCTCGATCGGAAAGGATTATACGATCCTTTTGATCACGGGACCGAATACGGGCGGTAAGACGGTTTCCTTAAAGCTGGTCGGATTGTTCGTTTTGATGACTGCTTGCGGTTTGTTTATCCCCGCGGAAGAGGAAAGCGAGATCTCCGTCTTTGATCACGTATTTTGCGACGTCGGCGACGAGCAAAGTATTGAACAAAGCCTAAGCACTTTTTCATCCCATATCAAAAACATCGTAGAGATCATGCAAGAATACAGCCAAAACTCCTTGATCTTGCTTGACGAGTTGGGCGCGGGCACAGATCCGGATGAAGGCGCGGCGCTTGCCGTTTGCATAACGGAGCGTATCCGTCAAAGCGGGGCGAAAGCCATCATAACCACGCACTACGGCAAACTTAAGGAATACTCTTACGGTACGACGGGGGTGGAAAACGCCTCGATGGACTTTGATCCCGAAACGTACGAGCCTACTTTCCACCTTGTGATCGGCGTTCCCGGTACGTCCAACGCTTTGCAGATCGCGGCAAGACTCGGGTTGAGCCCGGATATCATTGAAGAAGCAAAAGGAAAGGTCGGCGCCGACCGCGTGAATTTTGACGAAGTTTTGCTATCCGCCGATCAAGCTCGGCGCGCCGCAGAAGCGGAAAAAGACGCCGAAAAGCGCTTAAATGACGAACTCAGAGAGGAAAAGAGGGCGCTCCAAGAGGAAAAGAACAAGCTTTTCGTCCTTCGTGAGAAGATTGCCGCTACCGTTCGCTCCGAAGTAAAACGTCGTGTTTCGGAATCTTTGGAAGAAGTCAACGAAATCTTGGCGGAACTCAAAAAGCTTCTTGATAACCCGCAACCAAAGGACTATTTTGAAGCGGCAAAGCTACGCAAGCGCATCGAAGAGATCGCAAATAAAGAAGAGATCGAGGAAGAAGATATCCAGCCCGAACTTGTCGGCGGTGTTGCTGAAGTAGGGGACGAAGTCTATATCAAAAAGATCGGTAGGATCGCTTTGGTAACGGGTATCAAACGAAACGGCGACTATATCGTCAAAGTAGGTAATTTTACGACTACCGTCAAACATAGCGCTGCGCAAAAGGTGAAAAAACAATGAATTACGATTACAAAGTACTGAATATCGATCCGACGTTTGCATTTGCAAAACGTTCTCTTTTGTATATTGCGATCCTAATGATAACGATATCTCTTGCGCTTATCGTGCTGTTCGTTCTTTTTGAAAGATATCTTGGATTGATCGCTCCGGGCGTAATGATCTTTGCGTCCGCTTTGACGATGTTTTTTATAGGGCGGAGCGTATCGAGCTTTGAATATCGCTTCGGAAAAGATGCTTTGACCGTCTCCGAAGGTCGTTCTGAAGTCCAATTTGCCTACAAAGACATTATCGTTGAAAGAAATGCGGAAATATCGGACTTTTTTAATAAAAATATTATAAAATTATCCTTTATTAAGAATCGTATTGTTTTAAAAAACGCATTAAACGATAATAGTTATACGCCGCAAAACGTGATCATAAGCCATCAAAACAACACGTACGTTCTGACGCTGGACGACTATGCGCTTGCTTTGATAAAAGGAATAAACGATGAACTATAAGTACTTTGACAACGCAGCTACGACCCGCGTTGACGACGACGTCGCCGCAATCGTAAACAAATATAATCAGCAGGATTTCTTCAATCCGTCCGCAAACTATCGCTATTCAGTGGAAGAGCATAACAGGATCGGCGAAGCGCGCGAAACGATCTTGCGTCTTTTAAAGGGGCAAAACGGCACGATCTACTTCACGTCGTCGGGCACCGAGGCGGATAATCAGGCGGTTTTTTGTTCCAAAAAGAGAAAAAACTCCAATATCGTGATCTCTTCGGTGGAACATCCTGCCGTCTATAACGCCGCAAACGCCTTAAAAAATATGGGGTACGACCTTCGTATCTGTCCCGTGGACGGCGTAGGTCGGGTGGATCAGACCGCTTTTGCGTCTTTGATCGATAAAAACACCTTTTTTGTTTCCGTAATGCACGTAAACAATGAAACCGGGGCGGTCAACGATATCGCAAAACTCGTAAAAACGGCAAAAAGTATCAATCCGTCCGTGGTTTTTCATTCGGACGGCGTGCAGGCCTTCGGCAAAGTTCCCGTCAACCTTGCGGAATTGAACGTGGATCTTTATACGATCAGCGGTCACAAGATCGGCGCACCCAAAGGAATCGCAGCGCTGTACGTCAAAAAGGGCGTATCGATTTCGCCGCTTTTGTACGGAGGCGGGCAGGAAAACGGCGTTCGTTCCTCCACGGAAAACGTATCCGGGATCATGGCGTTTGCCTTTGCGGCAACGCGCGCGGTGAAAGAACTTTCCGAAAACACGCAAAAATATCTGTCATTTATTGATCTTTTGCGTTCCGAGCTTGCAAAAGTACCGGAAATAAAATACATTTCGGATGAAAAATGCTCGCCGCACATCTTTACCTTTGCATTTAAGACCGTTCGCGGCGAAGTGATGCAACACGCCTTGGAAGAAAGTGATTTTTTGGTGGGGACAGGGTCCGCCTGTTCTGCGCGTCGTTCGCACGATCGCATTCCCGCCGCTTTGGGGCTTAAGGAGTATTCGGACGGCGTCGTGCGCGTCAGTTTCGGTCGTGAGAACAAAAAAGAAGAAGTGGATGTTTTGGCGTCTGAACTTCTTAAAAATTATGAGATTTTGAAGAAATACGTGGGGAAATAACATGGAAAAAGTGATTTTATTACGCTTTGGCGAGATCTATTTAAAAGGGAAAAACCGTTTTTCTTTTGAAAAACAGTTGCTTGACAACATCAAAGCCGCTTTGCGGGGGATAAAATTCTCCTTAAACAGGATGCACGGTCGTTACCTGATCGAAAACATCTCGGACGAGGACGTTTTTGAGGTCTCGGCACGCGTGAAAAAAGTCTTTGGATTACATTCTTACAGCGTCGCGTTGAAGCTTCCCACCGATCTTGACGTATTGAAGAAGGAATGCTTGGCGTTTTTGCCGGAAAGCGGCTCCTTCCGCTTTACCGTCAATCGCGCGGATAAAAAATTTCCGTTAAATTCGCAACAAATCGCAATGGAATTGGGCGGCAGTGCGCTTGCTGCGGCGCCGCACTTGAAAGTTGATTTATTCGAACCCGACAAAGAGATCTTCGTCGACGTGCGCGAAGAGGGCTACACCTTCCTTTTTGCGGACAAAGTTCTTTGCGCCGGCGGAATGCCGGTTGGGTGTTCCGGCAAAGGTATCGTCCTGCTTTCGGGCGGAATCGACAGTCCCGTCGCTTCTTATCGTATGGCAAAACGCGGTATGAAGATGGTGGGCGTGCATTTCCATAGTTTTCCGTATACGAGCCCGATGGCAAAACAAAAAGTAGTTGATCTTGCCAAGATATTAGCGTCCTATCAGGGCGGTTTTGACCTTTTCGTCGTGTCGTTTACCGAAATTCAGCGTCAAATACACGAAAAATGCCCCGAAGAATATATGATCACGATCATGCGCCGTATAATGATGCGTATTGCGGAGCGTTTGGCAAAAGAAAACGGTTGCGGCAGCATCACGACGGGTGAAAGCCTGGCGCAGGTGGCTTCCCAAACGCAGGAAAGCATCCTTGTGACCAACGAAACTGTGGAAGATCTGCCCGTGTTCCGTCCGCTCATCGGGATGGATAAGGAAGAGATCATCGCAACGGCGCGTGAGATCGGCACGTTTGATAAGAGTATCGAACCCTACGAAGACTGTTGTACGGTGTTTTTGCCCAAATTCCCCGTGATAAAACCCAAGCCGGAGCTTATCCGCAAAGCGGAATCGGCTCTTGACGTCGAAAGGTTGATCAACGACGCTTTGGCAGGGGTGGAATTGATCAAACTTTAATAAAGGCGCACCAATCTTGTGGTTTTCCATAAAAGTCGTCCGTCTTTTAAGCAATATATCTCCAGTTTTCCGATGGGAAAACGCTGTTTTGGCGCGAAGTAACCGTCTTGTGTCTTGATGCAAGGTGCGTCGTTGATCAAAACCGCATATTCGATCCCCGAAAACGCGTCAAAACTGACTTTAGGAAGCCCGTCCGTCGTTTGTACGGACAGGTTTTTTAATAATAAGACTTCGGGGTCTGCGGCATCAAAACGAAAGTTTTTGGTCACATATATGGTTTCCTTCTCGCCGAACCCGCTGTTTTTATAAGGGACGAGTTTGTGAAAACTTTCTTTGATCGTCTTATCTATCTCCGTTTTGCGCAGATCGGACGGCGGGGCAAAAGACGCGGGTGTGTTTGACGCGTAAACCGCTCGCATGGCGGCTCGAACAACTTTCGTCGGGAAGTTCCCGCCCGTGACGTCGTCAACAAATGGGGTTTTTAACGCGGAAAACCTGCAAATGAAGGTGTGTTCCGTCGTATATGAGGCGCACCACGCGTCGGAATTACCGCTTTTTGCCGCCACCGTTCCCGTTTTTGCGGCAATGTCGTATTCCAAATATCCAAGTTGCTTTGCAGTCCCGCTTTTTGCGCAAGTTTTAAGCATATCAGTAGTCAAATAAACGCTTTCCGCTTTGAAAACGCGGGGGTCCGAGTGGTCGTCTTGGTAAACGACTCTTCCTTTTGCGTCCGTAATCTTGCGGATATAGGTCGTTCTTCGGTGTTTGCCACCGTTTGCGAGAGTCAAATAGCCCTCCGCGATCTCTTTAACTGTAGAGCCGTACGTCGTGCCACCAAGCGCAAGGGAAAGCGTTTCGTCTTTCTCATCAAGCGGAATTCCCACGCTTCGTATCGTATCAGCGCCTTCTTTTGACCCGATATCTCGCAAAATCGATACGGCCGTGGTGTTTACGGAACGAGAAAGCGCTTCGCGCGCGCTGATCCAGCCATAATACGTTCCGCCAAAGTTTGCGGGATAATATCCGTCAAAGTCGGTTTGCTCGTCCAAAAGTGGGGAATCGGGCAGTAAAATGCCGTCCTCGATCGCTTTTGCGTATATAAACGGCTTTAACAAAGAACCCGGCTGTCGTTTTGATCGATACGACTTGTCGTCATTTGACGCATATGCTATGATCGCGCCGAATGCGTTGTCTGCGATCAACAATTCCTTCGTGGCGCCGTCCTTTTGTGCGCTTTGATCAAATGCAAGTAGGGCGTCGTTTGCCGCTTGTTGTGCTGATTTATCCCAATAAGTATAAATACGATAAGGTGCCGAAAACTCTTTTCGTTTTCTTGTCGAAAGTATGCTGGATGCCTCGTTATATGCTGAATTAAAGTAAATTTTATTGTAATTATTATGATTTTTATCATAATTTATAACAATATCGACATGGTCACAATCTTCAAATTCATTCAAAGAAAGATATCCCTGCTCCCGCATTAAGGACAAAACCATCTTTGTACGCTCAAGATTGTTTTCGCGATTTAACAAAACGGAATACTTGGATGGGTTGGCGATCGTAGCGGCGAGAGAGGCCGCTTCGAGTGGCGAAACTTCCGAAGGCGATTTGTCGTAAAGGGCTCTGCAAGCGCTTTTTACTCCGTAAATGCCTTTCCCGAAGTATAAAACGTTGAGATACATCTCCAGAATCTCGTCTTTCGTATATCTTTTTTCAAGTTGAAAAGTGATTTTTGCTTCTTTTAACTTTCTTTTGATCGTTTTTTCATCGTTCAGTTGGGTGTTTTTAACCAGTTGATTGCTGATCGTAGACCCGCCTTGTGTGAAATTTCGGTCTTTTAGGTCTTTCAAAAGCGCGCCTACGGTTCTTTTTAGGTCGATACCGGAATGCTCGTAGAATCTTTTATCTTCAACTGCGATAAAAGCGTGTTTGATGTGGTCGGATATATTCTCAAGGCGCGCATAATCCTCGTTTTCCATTTCCAAACCATCCTTATCATACAAAATCAAAGCGTTTTCACCATTCGGAAGAGCGTTTGCGTTAAGTTTTACGTCGCTCGTGACGGAAAACAAAAGGATCCCACAACCGAAAAGAAGGATAACGGAAAGCGAAAGAAGAGTTACAACGGCGATCTTGCGGGCTTTTTTCATTCAAATAGTATGGTTTGTCCGCCCGTAAAATATTTGATCGAACCATCGACGTTTTGCAACAAAAAAGCGAGGTTTTTATTGCTTTTTACTTAAAGTTATTATATAATTATGCTACATTCGACTTAGGAGGCCGCTATGCCCGACAAGACTGATACGCAAAACGAAGATATCGTTACTTTGACCACTCCCGACGGCGAGGACGTCGATTTTTACGAACTCGGCGTGATTGAGCTCAACGGGGCGTTTTACGCCGTTTTGCAACCCGTAGATTTGCCGGAAGATATGGAACCGGACGAAGCCGTAGTCTTTAAGGTCATCCAAAACGAGGAGGGCGAGGAAAATCTCGTAGTGGAGGGGGACGACGCCGTCGTTGACGCCGTTTTTGAAAAGTACAACAGCCTGGTCGAGGCGCAAAAATAAAACATCGGAAGAAGGGCATGAAATATTTTATCGTCACATACGGATGCCAAATGAACGTACACGAATCCGAAAAGATAGCGGGAATGCTGTCCGACATCGGATACGAAAGCGCAACGTCAGCGGAAGAAGCTGACGTCATCGTTTTCAACACCTGTTGCATTCGCGATACGGCGGAAAAGCGCGCATACGGCAACATCGGCGCCTTAAAAGGACTAAAAAAAGCCAATCCCGATAAAATCATCGCCGTCGTCGGCTGTATGACACAACAAAAAGGCGGCGCTGAAACGCTTTCCTCCAAGTTTCCCTTCGTGGATATCATTCTCGGCACCAATTCTTTGGATATGCTTCCCGTTCTCGTGCAGCAAAAAAGGGCAAAAAACACCCGTATTGTCGTCAACGAGGATCCGACCGTCGACGTTTCGGTCGATCTTCCGATCTATCGTACCAGCGGCACCAACGCCTGGATCAACATTATGTACGGATGCAACAATTTTTGCACTTACTGCATCGTTCCCTACGTCAGAGGGCGCGAGCGCAGCAGGGCGATATCCGAGGTTCTTGCCGATGTCAAGCAGGTATTATCCGAAGGATACAAGGAGATCACTCTCCTCGGTCAAAACGTTGATTCTTACGGCAGCGACCTAAAAGACGGCACCGATTTCGCCGCGCTTTTGAAGGAGATCGCCGCTATCCCCGGCAAATTCCGCGTACGTTTTATGACCAGTCACCCCAAGGATTTCAACAAGGCGGTTGTTGACGTGATTGCCTCTTCAAGCAATATCTGTCACAACATCCATTTACCTATCCAATCCGGCAGCAATGAGATCTTGCGCCGTATGAATCGTAAATACACCGTTGAGCAATACCTCGATATTGTTGATTATATCAAAGCAAAAATGCCAGACGTCGGCATTACTTCGGATATTATGATCGGCTTCCCCGGGGAAACGGAAGAGGATTTTATCCAAACCTGCGACCTTGTCAAAAAAGTGCGTTTTTCAAACGCCTTTACCTTCGTTTATTCTCCGCGTAAGGGCACGCCTGCCGCTGCGATGGAACAGATCCCCGCTGACGTAAAAAAATCAAGGATAACCCGTCTTGTAAAACTGCAAAACGACATCACAAAGCAGCTTTCCGACGAGTATCTCGGCAATACTTATGAGATCCTCGTTGAGGACGTCAACCCCAAGTATCCCGGAACGGTGTGCGGCAGGACGGATTCCGGCAGGTTGGTCACCGTAAACGGTGATCCCGGCTTGATCGGCAGTTTTTGCAACGTTAAAATCACAAAATCAAGAAGCGCTTCGCTTTTCGGCGAGATCGTAAAGGAGAATGCTTTATGAATTACAAAGATCTTGACAAATCCTCGCTTTCCCCGATGATGCAACGCTATTACGAAACGAAAGCGGAGTACGAGGACGCGATCTTAATGTATCGCCTCGGCGATTTTTACGAGATGTTCTTTGAAGACGCCGAAAAAGCCTCTCGCGAGTTGGAACTCACCTTGACCGGACGCGATTGCGGCAGCGGTAAGCGCGCGCCGATGTGCGGCGTACCTTATCACGCCGTGGACGGCTATATCGCAAGGTTGGTATCAAGAGGATATAAAGTGGCGATCTGCGAGCAACTTTCCACCGTTCCCGCTCCGGGCAAAGACATCGTAGACCGCTCCGTGGTGCGCGTCGTCACCGCCGGTACCGTCATTGACGAAAGTATGGTAAAGGATGAAAGAAGCAATTATCTCGTTTCCCTTTACATATCCGACCACGATGTCGGTTACGCTTGGGCGGATATCACGACGGGTGAATTCAATCTTTACGAGCAAACCGCTGACGACGTAGCCGCCGCCATAGACGATTTTTTGTCTACCGTGATGCCTTCCGAGATCATCGCAAACGCGGCAGGGTGCGAATACAACCAAAAAGTTTCCTCGTTGGTCTGCGGAAAGTTTCCCAAAATGCAAGCCTATTACGACTGGGCTTTTAAGTACAAAAACGCGTACGATTCTTTATTGAAAACGCTAAAAGTAGCAACGTTGGATTCTTTTGAAGTGACAGACAAAAAGTTTGCCGTCGCCGCGGCGGGCGCTTTGAACGAGTATTTGCACGAAACGCAAAAGAGAGAACTTCCGCAATTTACCAAACTCAGTTACTACAACGTCAAGAAATATATGGTGCTTGACGGCGCCGCAAGACGCAATCTCGAACTGGTCGAGACTAGCCGTGACCGCAAAAAACAAGGCTCTTTGTTTTGGATCATCGACAAAACGTCAACGGCGATGGGGTTAAGACGTCTTCGCAAATGGCTTGACTATCCTTCTTTGGAAGAAAAGGTCATCAACGACAGATTGGACGCCGTTGAATTCTTGACGCAACACGACGAAGAAAGGGCGGCTTTGAAAAACGTGCTTTCCGAAATATGGGATATCGAAAGGATCGCAGGACGCTGCGCGTACGGAAATGTCACTCCGTCCGATATGCTTCAACTGGCAAACACGTTGACCCTCTGTCCCGAACTCAAAAAGCAGATCGGCGCGTCTTCCGGCGGTCTTTTAAAAAGGATAGCTACAGCTCTCCCCGCAAAATATCCCGTAGCGGATGAGCTTTTAAAAGCGCTCGATCCCGACCATTGCGGCGCCGAGTATAAGCACGGCGGCTTTATCAAAGCGGGTTATAATCGTGAGCTGGATACTTGCCGTTCGGCAAAAACGGAAGGTAAGGAGTGGCTTGCCTCTCTTGAACAAACCGAGAAAGAAACGACCGGAATCAAGACCCTGCACATCGGTTACAACAAAGTCTTCGGCTATTATATCGAAGTAAGCAAGGCTAACTTATCCCTCGTCCCGTTTCGTTATCAGCGCAAGCAGACCTTAGTCAACGGAGAACGCTTTATCACAGAAGAACTCAAAACGATGGAGGAACGGTTATTGACTGCCGAATCTCGCGCGCTTGAGATCGAAATTGAAACTTTTGAAAGTTTCAAAAAACTTCTTCTCAACGAAGTTGCGTCTCTTCTTAAGATCGCAAGCGCCGTTGCGGAACTTGATGCGCTGTTATCTCTTGCCGAAGTTGCGGTCGAATACAATTACGTTCGTCCCAAGATCGGCAAAGCAGTCAAACATATCAAAATAGAAAACGGCAGGCATCCCGTCGTGGAAAAGATCGTCGGCGCAAGGAATTATATCGCAAACGATACCCTCCTCGATGACGGTTGCAAAACGATGATCATCACCGGTCCCAATATGTCCGGTAAAAGCACCTATATGCGCCAAGTCGCGCTGATCACCTTGCTTGCCCATATCGGCAGTTTCGTCCCCGCAAGCAGCGCGGAGATCTCGTTGACAGACCGTATCTTTACGAGAATAGGCGCCAGCGACGATCTTGCATATTCGCAAAGCACCTTTATGGTGGAGATGGTGGAAGTCGCAACCATCCTCAACAACGCCACGCAAAACAGCTTGTTGATTCTGGACGAGATCGGCAGAGGCACCTCAACTTACGACGGGTTGGGTATCGCTTGGGCGGTGATGGAGACCATCGTCAAAAAACTGAAGGCAAAGACCTTGTTTGCCACGCACTATCACGAACTTACTGACTTGGAATCTCGCTTGCCCGGCGTAAAGAACTACCGCGTTTTGGCAAACGAAGTGGGTGGCAGCGTCGTCTTCCTGCACAAGATCGCAAGAGGAGAGGCAAGCAAAAGCTTCGGAGCCGAGGTCGCAGCCCTCGCGGGCGTATCCGCGGACGTCGTGACGCGCGCAAAAGATATCACAAAAATTTTGGAAGAAACGTCCAAATATCGTGACACCAATCAGATACTGATGCAGGGCGAAGTCAAAAAAGTAGACGTCGTGCAGGGAAATATGTTTGAATCGCAAAGCAACGAAAAATACCAAAAGCTCGTGGAAGAACTGACGGCGATCGATATGAATTCCATCTCGCCTATGCAAGCCTTTTCCATTCTTGCCGATTTGGTATCGAGGGTAAAATAATGAAGATCATCAAACTTGACAGTTCGGTCTACAACAAGATTTCCGCAGGCGAAGTGGTTGAACGACCCGCCTCGGTCGTTAAAGAACTTACAGAAAACGCCATCGACGCCGGCGCCACCAAGATCGCGATCATCGTTTCTAACGCAGGTCTTGACGAGATCAAAGTCATCGACAACGGTTGCGGTATCGATAAAGAAGACTTAAAAACCGCATTTTTGCCTCACGCGACGAGCAAGATCCGTTTGGCGGAAGACCTGACGGACATCCACACCCTTGGATTCCGCGGGGAAGCTCTTCCGAGTATTGCCTCCGTTTCTATGGTGGAGATCAAAAGCAAAACGCCTTCTGCGGAAGTGGGTAATTATTTGAAGCTTCGCGGCGGGGAAGTTACGGAAGAGGGGATCGTCGGCATGAACGTCGGCACGGAAATCACCGTTTCCAACCTCTTTTTCAATACGCCCGCGCGCTTAAAATTCCTCAAAACCCCATCGGGAGAGTTTTCGGACGTCAAAAGCGCCGTTTTGAAATTGATTTTTGCAAATCCGAACATTTCCATATCCTTATTCAATCAAAACGAAAAGGTATATTCTTCGGACGGAAAGGGGCTCGGTAACGCGATCAAAAATATTTTTCCCGATGAAATGTGGCAAAATCTTTTGCCTTTGAATTATGAAAAGAACGGCGTCACCGTGACGGGGTATGCAAGCAGAAGCACCTATTTTAAGATGAACCGCACCTACCAAATATCCATCGTCAACGGGCGTGTGTGCGAAAACCAAAGCATTTCCAGTGCGATCACGGCGGTTTATCAACAGTACTTAATGAAGCGAAACTATCCCGTGACGGTCTTGTCCATTACGCTTGAGCCTTCAAAAATCGACGTCAACGTGCATCCTACCAAGGCGGAAGTGCGTTTCAGCGATGGCAACCAAGTGTTTTCCGCCGTTTATCACGCCATTAAAAACGCGTTGGAAAGCGATATAGAACAGCGCCGCATCCAGTTTGATACCATTCACGACGAAGCGGAACAGCCTTTGGATATGGCCTCGCGTCCGCTGTTTGACTTCCCGGAAGAAGATGTCGAACGGGAGTCCGTGCCGCAAAAAGAATTCAATTTCCTGCCGTTTCAAAACGACTCTTCGGAATTGGAATTCCGTGAAGAAAGCGAGATAGAACGCTCGGTGGTGGATAATTTCAAAAAGATCCAAGAGAAAAAGAAGGAAGAACAGACCGAGCTTCCGCAAACGCAGGCTATGTACCGCGTGATCGGACAGGTGTTCGGCACCTATCTTTTGATCGAATTCAACGACAGATTCATTATCGTGGATCAACACGCCGCCGTAGAGCGCATGCGTTACGACAAACTGTTGGCTGCTTATCAAAACGGAAACATTCCCGTTCAACCGCTTTTGTATCCTTTGACTATTGAGGTCAATCCGTCGGAATACCAGATCGTGGAAAGCAAGATTCCCGCCTTAAAAGAACTCGGCATTGAGCTCGTACCCTTCGGCGCGGACAGTTTTAAGCTTGCGTCCATCCCGCAGATCCTTTCACAAGTTGATATCAACGTTTTGATCAAGCATATTTTATCGGATCGACCCGAAAAAGAGGACGCCATCATCCGCGAGCGCATCGCGTACGCCGCTTGCAGAAGTTCCATTAAAGGTAACACCTATTTGACCGACGATCAGATCGACGAATTGATGAAAGGGTATTTCAAAGACGGATTGCCCGTACAATGCCCGCACGGCAGACCCGCGTATTTCGTCTATACCAAGAGGGATCTGGAGACCCTCTTCAAACGGATCGTATGAAACCGCTTTTGATCATCGGCGGCGCAACCGGGACGGGAAAGTCCGATATTGCGGTAGCTTGCGCCAAGCTTCTTGACGGAGAGGTCGTTTCCTGCGATTCAATGCAGATTTATCGCGGGCTTGACGTCGGTACGGCAAAGATACGTCCCGAGGAAACACAAGGCGTTTTGCATCATATGATCGACGTCGTTGACCCCAAGGACACCTTTACCGCAGCCGAGTACAAGACGCAAGCCGTCAAGATCATTCAAAGCATTTACGAAAAAGGCAAAGTACCCATTCTTTGCGGTGGAACGGGGCTCTACGTCAACGCCGTTTTGTACGACTTATCCTTTTCGGGTGAATTCGATGAGGAACTTCGCGCGTCCTTATTGGCGGAAGCAAAGGAGCGCGGCAAAGAATATATGCATAAAAAGCTTGCGTCCCTTGACCCGGAAGCGGCTGCAAGACTGCACGTAAACGACGAAAAACGAGTGATCCGCGCGATCGAAAAAGCGCTGACGGGCGGCACCAAGGAAAATGACTTTGCCAAACCGAAATATCCCTATTTGATGTTTGTGACCGATTTACCGCGCGAGATGATGTACGATAGGATCAATATGCGCGTAGATAAAATGATGCAAGCGGGTCTGAAAGCGGAAGTTGACGGGCTTCTCCGTCAAGGAGTCGACTTTGACAAGCAATGTATGCAAGCCATCGCGTATAAGGAATGGAAAGCGGTAAAAGACGGCGAAATGACCGAAGCTGAGGTCGTCGAGCTGATCAAAAAGAACACGCGCAATTACGCAAAACGCCAGGTCACCTGGTTCAAACAATACAAAGACGCGATCAAGATTGACGTTTTGGGTCGTTCAAGCGAAGAGATCGCAAAAGAGATCACGATCAAATATAACGAGGGACTATGAAAACAAGAGAAGAAGCGGAAATCATCTTAAGATCCTGCGAAAGCGAAAACGAAGCGCTTTTTAAGGAAATCGACGCCGTCGCACTTGCCAACACCGAAAAGGTTCTTTCGGCATTCCGTGAGTGCCGCGTTGCCGAACGTCACCTCAAAGGCACCACCGGTTACGGCTACGGCGATATCGGACGCGAAACACTCAACGCCGTGTTCGCTATGGTCTTGGGGGCGGAAGACGCCATTGCGTCACCGTATTTTGCAAGTGGTACGCACGCATTGAAAGTATCTTTATACGGACTTTTGCGTCCGGGCGACACCTTACTTTCCGTCACGGGTGCGCCGTACGATACTCTTTTGAACGTCATTACCAAACCCGGGATCGGCTCGCTTGTCGACTACGGCGTAAAATACGAGCAGGTCGAACTTACCAAAGAAGGAGAGTTTGACTATCCTTCCATTGAAAAAGCTTTGCAAAAATGCCCCAAAATGGTGTTTTTGACCAGATCGAGAGGATACAGCGAGCGCGACGCCTTTTCTATTGCGAAACTTCGGGAAGCCATTTCGTTTATCAAGGCACGCAGTAACGCCATCGTATTCGTCGACAATTGTTACGGAGAATTCGTCGAGACCGAGGAACCCACCGCGGCGGGCGCCGACGTAATCGTCGGATCGTTTACCAAAAATATCGGCGGCGGGCTTGCTCCGTCGGGCGGATACGCGGCAGGGCGCAAAGATCTTATCGAACAAGTAGCGTTCAGTTTGACCGCACCCTCCCTCGGGACCGAGATCGGCTCGTACGCTATGGGCTATCAAAGTTTTTATCAAGGATTGTTTTTGGCGCCGCACGTCGTTGCCTGCGCCTTAAAAGGCAGTTTGCTGTTTGGCAGCGCTTTCAGAAAAATGGGCTACAAGACCATTCCAGAATGCGGAAAACGTTGCGGCGACATCATTCGTTCGATCTTCTTTGAAGATCCCGACAAATTGATCCGCTTCTGTCAGATCATTCAAGCCATTTCACCCATCGACGCTTACGTTCAACCCGAGCCGTGGGATATGCCGGGCTATGAGGACCAAGTGATCATGGCGGCAGGCACCTTTGTCGCAGGCGCATCCATCGAGTTGAGCGCCGATGCGCCCATGCGGGAGCCATACGCGGTATACATGCAGGGAGGCCTGACGTATGCGCATGGGAAAATCGCGATGATGGAGGTGCTGGAACGTATGCTGAGAGGAGGGGCACTTCAGCTGAAAGATTCCTGAATCCTGCAGGACAGCCTGGACAGCAGGAATCGACAACTTGTCGTACAAATATGGATAGCCAATGGAATGGAATGTCCTATCAGGACATCAACGCTGAAACCATTGACCGCTGGGTGGAGGAAGGCTGGACCTGGGGACAGCCCATTACCCACGAAGTGTTTCAGCAGGCGAAGCAAGGTGTCTGGGATGTGGTCCTTACACCGACGAAAGCCGTTCCGCATGAATGGCTGGGCGATGTTCGGGGAAAAAGCATTCTGGGGCTTGCCTGCGGCGGCGGACAGCAGATGCCCG
>DMCI01000073.1:465-3789 GCA_003445835.1 Clostridiales bacterium | reverse complement strand
CCCGTTGTTGAGATAGGTCGCCGCCGCCACGAAATAAGCGCCGGGTACGTAGAGATTTTGCTGCACCAACTTTTCCGCCAAACGGCAAGATACGTCGTGCTCAGACAGATTTTCCGCCGTCAAAATGGCGTAATAAAGTTCGCTTCCTCCATCCGCGACGCCCACAAGCAAGGGAGCGTATTCCTTTTTTTTGAATTTGTCGATCAAAACGTATAAAACGAAGCCGTTTTTGGGGTCGGTGCGAACGATCTCTTCCGCAAGCGCCACCGCCCTGTCGTTCTCCTTCTTTTTGAGATACGCACGCAAACAGACGATCATTGCGGGAGCGTACTGATCGGAACCCTTTTGCGCTTCCGAAGCGATGCGGATGGCTTCGTCCGCGTCTCCGTGCGACAAGGCAAAGTTTGCCCGCATGGCCAAGGTGGCGTCGGAAGCGGCGGGCGGAGTTTCCTTGCCCACCACAAAAAAGTCGGGGCCGTCCGCGGGGGGTTCCCCGTCTACGCTCAGTTCCTCCATCACCTCGTCCATCGCATCGAGGGTGTCATCGTCCCCTTCGTAATGAGCTTTTTTGGCAATATAGTGTAAGGATTCGTAAAAATGCCCCAGTTCGCCGGAGCAGCGCGCCAAAACGTCAAACGCTTCCGCACGGAAAGTGCGGCTGTAACACAAAACGTCAAGAGCCACGTTCGACGCTTCCGCAAAACGCCCCATCGACGTCAAGACTTCGGCGCAAAAGATCTTATACTCCGCGCTTGCCCTGCCGCGCACGGCTTTTTCCGCGTAAAGAAGAGCTCGATCAAACTCTCCCCTTCCGTACGCAAGCTTCGACAAGCGAAAATACTCTTCGGGCGTTTGGTCAAATTTTATGATCATATTTTTGCCAGATATCTATGACGTCCTGCTTACTGAAAACGTACTTTTTGCCGCAAAAATGGCAAACGACTTCGATCTCGCCGCGCTCCATCAAAAGGTTAACGGAATCACCCCTGCCGAGGGTGATGATGGCGTTGCTCATCTGTTCACGACTGCACTTGCAGCGATAAAGCGGAGTGACCTCCGGGAAATACTCGATCTCAAAATGACCGAAATAGTCTTTCAAAATGTCCGAAGGCTCCTTGACCTTCAAGATATCCCCCACGCCCGCAAAGGACGATACGATATCTTCCACCACCACGAGGATATGCTCCGGGCAACCCGGCATAGGCTGTACCAAAACGCCACCCGCGGAAGTGCAGGTGCCATCCTCGCCGATCAAAACTTCCAAAGCAAGCGCCGTCGGGGAGCCTTCGCTACGGGTAAAGTACCAAGCGAAATCCTCTTCCAGATTGCCGCGCACGAGTTCGGTCTTGCCGACGTACGGGTCTTTTAAGCCGAGATCCTTGATGACGGTGATAAAGCCTTCGCTGCCGATGCCCTTAAAAAGATCCTGCCTGCCGTTGCCGAGAGGGGGCAAAACGGCGTCCTTGTTTTGGATGTAACCTCTGACCTTGCCACCGGCGTCCGCCGCGACGATGATGGAACCCAACACGCCCTTATCCTGGACGTGAACGCTGAGTTTTTCCTTCTCGCCTTTAAGTTCGTTGGACATATAAGCGGCAACGGACAAAACCTTGCCCAAAGCTTCCGCCGCCAGGGGGGAAAGCGAGTGCAATTTGATCGCCTCGTTGACGAGATCTGTGGTTTTGAAGGCAACGACTTTGACTTGCCCGTCAAAAACAAGCGCCTTTGCTATGCTGTCCATTACTTCTTCCTCTTATACGAAACGTGCTTGGTGGGCGCCTTTTTCTTTTTCTCCGACGAAGCAGCTCCCTGCCCTGCGGTGGCGTCCTCCGCTCTGACGCGGGTAGCCTGCGCGATTGCGCTGCCCTCTTGCGCCTTTTGACGTGCTTTTGCCTCTTTGTAGGGGTTCACTCCGCGACGGACTTCCATCTTTTGCTTGCCGCCGAACTGTCCGCTTTCAAACTGCGGCAGGATGTAGTTGCCAAACGCTTTTTGCGCGCAACTGGTCCAAAGCCCGGCAAGAAACGCAAAGCCCAAGCCGAGGAACAAAATGCCCACGAGGAAGTTCAAGACCGAACCCGCCGCCGAAAGCATAAAGAGTCCGATGGAAAACGCCGAAGCGATCAAAGCGCCCGGCCAAAGGATCAAGTCGAGGATACAGCTGTTTTTCAAGGCGTCCTTGACCGAGAAGCGATAGCAAGCAAACATCGGAAGCAGGAAGTACAAAACGGACACCGCGATCCAAGTGAACAGGATCAAAAAGATAAACAGCGTCCAGGAACCGCCCGTTGCCGCGCCCGCCTTCAAAAGACTGATGTGCCAGTATGCGCCGTACAAAACGCCGCACATAAAGGCGGCAAAGACGACCGCCACGATCAGGAAAGGCTTCCAAAGCCTTTTGATCCCGCGGAAAAAGCTTTTGACGGGACGAACGTTCTCCCCCCACATATAGCCACGCATGCAATGGAACAAGCCGGAAAGACCAAACACCATCGGCACGATGGAAGCAGACAGCACGGGGATATAAACGCGGAAGTAATGCGCAAAAAGCACGCCGTACCCTTCCGCAAGCGTATTTACCACGCCGGGATACCCGATACCCACCTGACCGATGAAATTGTAGTTACCTGCCGCAAAAAAGTAGTTTTTGGCAAGCATCGGCCAAATGAAAATGCAAAAGATAAAGGGAAGCGCAAAGATGAAGGCGTACACCAAATTCATCAAAAGCATGTTCTTCAGATTCTCCGAAAACACGCTGAAAGCGTGCTTGACGGAATGCTGTTCCACTTCGCCTTTGTTGGTACGACGATCTCTGTCTACGGTCAACTTTAATAACAAATCAACTCTGCTCATAGTCACTCCTGCCCTTATTTTACACTAAAATCAAAAAATATCAAAGTAAATATAAGTCAATTCTTTGACAATCGGCGTTTTTTTTGTTAGCATTTATGTTGATACGGCAAAAAAATGCCGTAATAACGGAGGAATTATGAGAAAAATCAATCTCGCCGTCGTTGGCGCGACGGGCATGGTCGGAAACAAGTTTTTGGAAGTTCTTACCGAGCGCAAGCTCCCGGTGGAAAACTACTATCTTTTTGCCAGCGCAAAAAGCGCGGGCAAGGTCATCGACTTTATGGGTAAGCCCCACACCGTGATCGAACTGACTGAGGAAAACGTCAAAAAAGTCAAGGTGGACATCGCTTTGTTCAGCGCGGGCGGCTCGGTCAGCAAGGTTTTTGCCCCCATCTTTGCTTCGCAAGGCGCCATCGTGGTGGATAACAGCAGCCAATGGCGTATGGATAAGGACGTGCCCCTCGTCGTGCC
>DMCI01000073.1:0-247 GCA_003445835.1 Clostridiales bacterium | reverse complement strand
AGCGGCGCGGGCGTGCAAGGCTACAACGACCTCAAGAACGGCATCAACGGCGAAGCGCCCAAAAAGTTCCCCTACCCCATCTTCGGCAACGTGATCCCGCAAATCGACGTCTTCCTCGACAACGGCTACACCAAGGAAGAGGAAAAGATGATCAACGAGACCCGTAAGATCCTCGGTAGGCCCGACCTCCGCATCACGGCGACCACCGTCAGAGTGCCGGTTTTCCACGGTCACAGTGAGTCGATCA
>DMCI01000082.1:19432-24048 GCA_003445835.1 Clostridiales bacterium | reverse complement strand
CAACGAAACGTTGCTCAACGTTTCTTTGACGGAAAAGACAAACAGACTCAGCTTCGGATCGGCGATCGCGGGCGTTAAAAAATGGTATACGAATATTTCCGATTGGACGAGCAACAGCGGATTCGTTTCCAATTTGACGAATAAACTCAAATACGATCCCGACGGCACCGAACGCAACGTGGTCTACTACGTTTGCTACGACGAGCTTTTGATCGCAAATCGCGTGGACTTCAACGCGCTTGCTACCAAGATCAACAGCCATTCTTACTACAACAACGTCTTGTTCCGTTTGAACGGCGACATTATGGTGGAAAGCGGGGCGGTCTTGCGTCCGATCGGTACGGAAGAGTACCCCTTCAACGGCATTTTCGACGGCAACTTCTATTCCGTCACGTTGCAAACGGGTTCGGCGCTCAGCGGCCCCCGCTACGCAGGTTTGTTTGGTTATACGGCTGCAAACAGCGTGATCAAAAACCTTGTGTTCACGGTGGAAAAGGGCGTTTCGATCGGCAGCGTCAACAGTTTCGTGATCGGTTCTTTGGTCGGTTACAACCAAGGCGAGATCAAAAACGTCTTCGTCAACCTCAACGTCAATCTCACCTACAACTCGCAAAGGGAGTACGTAGGCGAACTTATCGGTTATCAGGCAAGCGTCGCTCCTGCGACGGAAAACGTCTGGATCAGCGTATTGAACGGCAAAGACCAAGTCGTCGGCAATATGGCGGGTGACAATCAATTCGGCGTCAACTTCGTCGGCGTGTTGGGCGACGGTATGCTGGAGATCACCGTTCAAGGCAACGTCGGCGAGATCCGTGAAAATTACCAAGCGGGCAACGAGACGGAAGTCAGCGTCAAGTATTCCGTGCCGACCTACACGGATCAGGATGCGATCAGTCGCCCCTCTTACGCGGCGCGTTGTCAGGCGTATTACGACGCTTTCGGCGGTTGGTACAACGACATCCGCAACGAAGACAGCTTGATCAGACAAAGCACGGTGGCGGGGCTCGGCGATTTCTCAAGCAACGCCGACAACAAGGACGTTTGGATCGTTACCTATCCGTACGCGATGGACAGAAAGGTCACCTTGTCCTTTATCAGCTTGACCATCAAAACGGAAGCGGACTTTATCCGCTTTGCGGATAACATCAAAAACTACGGCGATCAAGGCGCGGTGTTCAGATTGGAAAGCGATATCGTCGTCGATTTCACCAATTGCCGCTCGGTCGGTACGCCCGAACATCCGTTTACGGGTACCTTCAACGGCAACGGTCACGTGATCACCGTAAACGGCAATTTGATCAAGAGGGAATACGCCGGCGTATTCGGTTACGTCGGGCCCCGCGGACTTATCAAAGATCTTGCGATCGAAGTGGGTGAAAACGTCAAATTCGGCGACAACGACTCACTGTATTCCGGCGTGGCGGTCGCTCTGCTTTACGGCTCCGTTCAAAGCGTGGTCGTCCGCGTGCATGCGGATACCGTCGTTTACACCACGCAGGGACGTCCTTCTTCCGGCGGTATCGTCGGTAGGGCGGGTAAACTCAGCGACGACGGCACGGTCGTCTACGATTACTCCATCGACAACTGCTGGCTGATCGTGGAAGAAAACGCCACCGTTACCGACGCGATGGGCAAAGAAGACGGCGCCGCGTACGACGCTTTCTACCGCACCAACGGCGTCGGCAGGATCCTTCGTATCGTGGGCGACGTTGAGGTCGAAGACGATCCCGCTCAAACCAATCCTTTTAAGAAAGGTCTGTTGAAAGTCAGTATCGATGCGACCAACGGCAACATCACCTTTGACGCAAACAACGGCGGATCGGGCTTCTACGGATTTATCGACAACACCACTTCGGACGAAGCCAAGATGGTGCCCATATCGGATACTCCTTCCAACATTTGGCGTTGGACGGTAGGGGTAGGCAACGTCTACGGAGGCGATAAGACGGCAAGCGAAGATATGCTTTGCGTCTTTATCAACAAGTTTATCAAAACGACGGAAGAGTTTTTGCAGATATCCGAAAACGTGCGTTTGGGCAGAAACTACCGCGGTATCATCTACGAACTCGGCGAGGATATCGTCGTTTCCGCAGACGACCTTCCGAACGGCGTTTACTTCCCGATCGGCGGTGAAGTCAAGATCGGATCGGGCACCGGGTACGAAAGCTTTATCGAGCGTGACTTCATCGGCGGCTTCTACGGCAACGGCCACACCATCACCTTTATGGAGGACGTCGTCATCGACGCGCGTTACGCCGGTTTGTTTGGCAGAGTCGGCGCGGATGCGAGGATCAAAAACTTCGTCCTCAATATGAACTGTGAGATCGGCAGGGACAACGCGGAAAATACCGTTCGTACCATCTACGCGGGCACTCTTGCGGCGTACGCTCTCGGCGGACGCTACGACGACGTCATCGTCGTGCTGGATAAAAACGCCTCGTTGTTCGGCTCGGTCGGTACGGGACGCGCTTTCGGTTATTTGCCCAAAGATATGACGGGCGACGTGGCGCACAACTGCTGGGCGATCAGCTACAACAGCAAGTCCAATTACGAACTCAACGAAAGCGAGATCGCCTTCAACAACGGCGGCGAGGGCAACAACCAGGGCGGCTTCAACAGCTTGATGGTCATTGCCGCGGGCGTCGTTACGGTCAATCAATCCGGCGGTCAATACTATTTCACTTATTCCGATCCCAACGCCGATATCGGTTCCACGGTCAGAGTCAATCCTTATTGGTACGACCGCTACAGAGACGAGGCGTCCGGCGACTACTGGCACACCTCGGAGGATTACCACGGCACGGGTTGGAGTTCCGCCTTCCGTGACGACGGCTACCATCCGACGGGCGAGGAAAGCCGCCGCATTTACAACGTCAGCTTCTTAAAGAGCGAGATCGCTTCTTACGCGGATCTGCAAAAGTACGCGACCAACGTCAACGAAGGCTACAACTTCTACAAGTTGACCTTTACCTTGGAGAGCGACATCGTGTTGGAAGATGATTTTGCTCCGATCGGCACCGCGCTTTCGGGTATGAACGGTACCTTCGACGGCAAAAAGCATACGATCACCCTTCCCAAGAACGTCGTGATCGAAGGGGAATACGCCGGCGTGTTCGGTTACGTTTCGGAGGACGGCGAGATCGTCAACCTCCGCATCGTGCTTGCGGGCGCCGTCGGTAAAAATACCTACACGCAGGAACAGATCGACACCTTCCACGTTGCCAACACCCGTTACGCGGGCGCGGTAGCCTATAATAAAGGCGTCCTCACCAACGTGATCGTGGTTTCGGAGGGCGCCACCCTCAATACCTTGGAAGGAATCGGCGGTCTTGCCGTTGCGTACGACGCAACCAACCTTTTGGAGAACGTTTGGGCGCTTGTGGACGCCTCCTCTTACGTGGACGCCATCGGCGTTTGCGCCGTAGGAGACACCCGCGTCAACACGATGACCGTCATCGGTATCGGCGTGGTTACGGCAACCTTTGACGACGGCTCTTACCAAGTCAAATTCACAAGCGACGGCGTCGTCCCCGTTATGGGTTGGTACAAGTCCTTTGAAAAGAACCAGCAGATCTCCAAAGCGATGCTTTCTTCCGGCGATCTTGCAAACGGGACAAACGGCTATTTGATCGCGCCTGCGGATTACAGCGGCGTGAAGTACGAAGTAGCGGTCATCAAGACCACCGTCACCACGGTAGAGGAAATGATTGCCATTGCCGAAGACGTCAACGTCGGCGGCTATACCTTTGAAAACATCACCTTTAACCTCGGCGCGGATATTGCGATCCCGGGCGAAGGTACGGCGCAAGGCTATATCTCCATCGGTACGGCGGAACACCACTTCAAAGGTACCTTCAGCGGCAAGGATGACGACGTTTATCATACGATCACCGTTTCGAGCGGATACGTTTTGGACGGTGTGTTCGGCTACAACGCCGGTACCATCTCGGATTTGACGGTCGTCGTCCGCGGTACGGTGGGCAGGCGCGTTGCTTCTTCCGACAACGTTTACGGCGCGGTCGCGTGCGTAAACGCGGGCACCATCCTCCGCACCTACGTGGAAGTCAAAGAGGGCGGCGTCGTCACCGGGTACACGGTGGGCGGCGTTGCCGGTAGCAACCTCGGCAGGATCTCGGACGTCGTGGTCGTCGTCAGAGAGGGCGGCGTCATCCGTGCGGAGACCGCTCGCAGACTCGTGGTCAACGCAGGCGCCGTTGCAGGCGTCAACTACGGCACCATCGAGGGCGCGTCCGACTTTACTTACTGGAGCGATCGTGAACTTTTGCCCGACAACGACAACAGGATCGCCCGTATCGGGGAAAGCGCGGAAGCCAACGTTTTGATCTACGGCACCGTTTCCGCGGTGTCTACGGCGGCGGCAGGTTCCGCGGCGGCAACCAACGCCGGCGGCGCGGTGGGCAACCAAAACGACGGCGTCATCAATTATATGATCGTTTATCTTGCCGATTCCGGCGTGGTGGAATCGCATTCGCCCGACGACGGTATGGCAAGAGCAGGCGGCTTTGTCGGATATGCAAAGGCGTCGATGAATCACAGCGTGACCTTCCTGTACGGTACCCTCGTTTCCGACGATCACCTCGGCGGTACGGCGGGTT
>DMCI01000082.1:0-19382 GCA_003445835.1 Clostridiales bacterium | reverse complement strand
AGGTTACTTGGACGGCGTTATCACAATGAACGTATGGCAGGTGACTTTAAACCGCATCGTGGACGGCGCGGGCGAGGGCGCAAAGACGGTCAACAGTTTGAACGTCAAAGGCAACGGCAAAATCAAAGCCGCCATCGACCTCTTCACCAAGAGGATCATCTTCACCAACGTTACCGAAGTGGGCGGCTCCAAGATCGACGGCTGGTATACGGCGCCTTCCGTCGAAGTGGACGACAAGACGGGCAACGTCGGTGAAAGCGGAAACACCTTCCTGCCCCTCGGCACCATTCAAAACAAGTACGTGATGGTCATCTTCGTCAACACCAAGATCTACAGCGCGGCTGACCTCAACGATATGGCGTCTTCGGTCAGCGGCGGCTTGTCCGGCAACACCATCGTCTTTACCTTGATGAACGACATCACGGTGGAAGAAGGCGATTTGACCGCCCTCATCGGTACGGCGGAATACCCCTTCAACAACGTGTTTGACGGTATGGGCTACAAGATCACATTGCAAGGCAATTGTCTCTTCGGGGAGGAGTACTGCGGTTTGTTTGGGTACACCGGCGCGACCGCCGTTATCCGCAACCTGACGATCGACGTGAGGGACGGCAATTATGGTAAAGCCGACGCCGAGCGCAGCGCTATCCTCGTTGCATACAACGAAGGCTTGATCACAAATCTTTCCGTTAATCTCAGTCAAAACGCTTGTATTTACGGCGGCTCGGTCGCAGTCGTTGCGGCAACCTCTTTCGGCGACATCAACGACGTGACTTTGATTCTTGAAGGCAGATTGTTCTCTTATGCCGAAAACACCGCGACGGCGGGCGGCTTGGTCGGCGCCAACGAAGGCGAGATCAAGGATATCACGATCACCGCGACGGATACGTTCCGCATGGTAGCTTATGGCGTAACCTCTTACGTGGGTCTCCTTGCGGGTGAAAACTACAAGACCATCCGTTCTTGCTCGATCTTCCACGCAGGCGAGATCGACTCTAACGGAACGATGACGGGATATTCCGGGACGGCGGTGGGCGTCAACCTCGGCAATGTGTACGGTATATACGCGGAGATCGATCAAGCCACCTTTGACGGCGGCGTCAGCGGCGGTTTGGTCGGCAACAACGTCAATGCGTTGACTTCTTCCCTCGTCAAGATCGTTGACAACGTATTTACGGGTACGGACAGCGTGGTCGGTTACGCAAAAGCAAAAGACGCAGCTAAAGTTCACAACGTTTGGGTGTATTCCGACAGGATGGACAACGTCTCGAAAGCCGATTGCATCAACAGCATGATCTGTGGCGCAGGTTTGACCTTATCCTGCCCGACGGCGGAAGACGTCAAACTCGGCAAGATCGAATTCACGAGCGAGATCACGGATCTCCGCACGGAGATCGCCTTCTTTGCCGCGATCGATGAAAGCGGCTCTTCCTCTGCGGGTACGGGCGCTGCGATGGACAACGTCGTCTATACCTCGCAAGCGGGCAGAAGCTACGTCACTTACTTGACTTACGATATGGTATCCACCGAGGCGGTCTCTCGCTTGGTCGCGGACGTCAGAGTGCGCTTCGTAACGCGCGCGACGATGGGCAGCGGCAGTGAATTCTATGCCTTTGCGCTTGCTGTCAACAGCGGCGCGTATACCTTTGAAAACGCGGCGTTCTCGTTGAATGCGGACTTCGCGCTTCCCGAGCGCGCCTTCCCGTCGATCGCACTTCCGCAGACGGCGTCCTTAAACGGCGGACATCACGTTATCACGGTGGGCAACGCAGCCCTCTCGGACGCTTTGTTTACTTCCAACGCGGGCACGATCGAAAACGTCGGATTGCGCTTTACCAACGCGGGTACGGCTGTCTCCTTAGTCGAAAACAATGCGGGAACCATTCGCAACGCGGTCGTTTACCTTGAAAGAGGGGTGACCCTCACCGGCGGTGAATTCTTTGCGACGAGCAACACCGGTGTCGCTACCAACCTCTGGTTGGTGGTCAGAGAGGATACGGCGCTCGGACAGGGCTCCTTGCCGTATGCGATCGTTAAGATCAACGGCGTGGGTAACTTGGCGCAAGGCGGCGGCTCCGGCTTGACCTTCAGCGCAGTGCAAAGCGGTGACGTCATCTTTATCGGTTATACCGCAGGCGGCGCGATCTTCTCTTCCGACGCTTTGTTTGACAGCGCGGAAAAACAGCAAGTCGTTTACACCGCGGAGTTTATCTCCAAGACGCTGGATACCGATTACAAACTCCAAGTGCTCAGCGACGTGACGGCGCTCGGCTACACCGGCGCGGACGAGACCTTTACCGTAGGGACGGACCTCGTGGCGAACAACGCCTTGTTTACGGCGGGCAACTTTGTCGGCACGATCCTCGGCAACGGCTACACCCTCAAAGCCGAGGGCGTTACGGGCGGCTTGTTCGGACTCTTCGGCGGCAGGATCGAAAGCCTTATCGTCGACCTTACCGAAGGCGGTAGCCTCGCTTTGTTCGACTCCGCAAACACCGTCGTTTTGGACGGCGTCGTGATCTTGGAAGAAAGGGCGGAACTTTCCGTCGGCGCAACGGTCACCGCCACCAACGTTTGGGTGGTGTCCGAAAACGAAGAGTTGTACGAGGCCTTCCTCGGCGGTTCGTACGCCGCGTACTCGTTGTTGTACAAAAACGGCGACGTGACCTTTGCCTTTGATAACGGTATCAAGGTTTCGGCGGCGGACGATGAACTGCAAGTCTTTGCCGGTTGGTACGGCGAGCGCGGCTCGGTGTTTGGCACGGTGGTAAGAGAAAACGTTCTTTCGCTTCCGACTTCCGCCGGCAACGTATGGTTGTTGAACTACATCAACCGCACCTTTACTTCCGCGGATGACCTCGAGCGTTTGTCCACGGCGGTCAAAAACGGCTTTGAATTTGAAGGCGTCACTTTCCGCGTGGCAGACAACGGCTTTACGGTGGACAGAAAGATCAAGACGATCGGCAACGAAAGGCACGTCTTCAAAGGGAACATTTACGGCGGCAACAAGTCCACGATCGTCTACGCCAATTACGGCGGTGAGTCTACGTTTGAAGTGGAACCCTTCCTTTATCGCTTGATCGGTGAGATCAAAGAATTGATCTTCGTGTACGAAGAAGGCGCGGTCTTTACCGGCGCGCCCGCCTTGGTGTGTGAAAATGCGGGCAAAATGCAAGGCATCGTGGTGATCGACAAGTGCGGCGATCTGTTTGACGGCGGCGCGGCTCTCACTCTTTCAAACGACGGCGAGATCAAAAACAGTTGGCTCGTGACCAAGGGTACGGAAAGCGCCGTAGGCGCAGGCAGCAGGGTCGGCGTCAACGAAATGCGTGTGGACGATACGACGGTGGACGTTTCCTTCTCCGATTCGGAAGGGCAACAGGGCACTCGCGTGATCTTCCACCTCTCTTCGGCGGCGCGTACCTTCCTGTGTTTGTACGACTTTGACGGCGAGGTCGTCTTCCCCGGCAACTACAGCTCGGGCATCTACACCGCTCCGGCGACGGCGACGGGCAGCAAGATCAGCGTAAAGAGCATCAACGAGATCCGCGATCAAAACGAGTTCGTCTATCTCGGGTATGCAACCTCCGCCAGAAACCTTGCGGAAGAAAGCGTGATCAAACTTGCCTCCGACGTTGAGGTCAAGAGGAACCTTAAGCCGATCCGCTTTAAGAATTTGACCTTGGATCTTAACGGACACTATCTTGACCTTACCGCTTCCACCGCTACGGCGGAAACGGTGATCGGCACGGACGATAGGGACGTCGCCACCTCCGGCGGTATCGTGAAAAACGGCTCCGTTTATCTGCGCAAGGGATGCTACGGCATCGGCGAGAAGGGTCTCACCTTGCAAAACGTCGTGTTGTTTATGGCAAACGACGGTATGACCCTCCCCGACTATAACCTTGCGGGCACGGTGAAGATCGTCACCGAAGATAAGACCAGAAAGACCGAGATCACCTCTCTGTCGGGCACGTATACCTATTTGTACGCGCCTAAGGCGGCATACGCCTTTGAGGATGCGCCCGCGGCGGACGCGGCGATCCGCGCTTCCTTTGACGAGACGGATAATTACAAGATCGGCTTCGTCGGACAGGAAAACGAGCTTTATTACTACGGCGGCATCGACAACCTCAGCGGCGTGGAGGACATTGCGTACTTTGCGGCAAAGACCGTTGACACCGCCGAGAAATTCAGCGACCTTGCTCACGCGGCGGAACTTTCCGAAGACGCTTTGCTCGGCGCGACGGTCACCGTCGCAGCCGATATCACGGTGGACGGTACGAAGGTGCGTTCCTTGCTCTTTGCGGGTACTCTCCTCGGCGGCGGTCACACCGTTACGGTCACGGGCGGCAACTTTAGCGGCGCTTACTTAACGCTCCTTGCCGGCGGCTCCGCAAGCGATCTGGCTCTTGCCTTTAAGTCGGCTACGGTCACGGCGGAAAATCTCGTCGTCACCGCGGATGAAAACGAAGGCAGGATCGTCGTCATCGTCTATCAAGCGGGCGCGGCGACGCAAACGGAAACGCAGGCTTTGACAGTAAACGTTTACGGCGAAGGCGAGATCGACGTCGCGTTTGGCGAAACCGTTGCGTTTACGGCAAAGGAGAGCGGCAACTACGCCCTCCGCAAGTGGACCAAAGCGGGTGAGGACCTCGGCAGGGTGCTTACCGTCGTCGGGGATCAACCTCTTGCCGCGTACTTTGAATTGCGTTACTTCCTGCGCGTTGAGTATATCGGCGTGGACGAGGATATCTTAAAGAAAAACGAAAGCGATCTTCCCACTTTCAGCGGTATCGGCGTTTGCTTCGCAAGCGATATCGTGGGCGATACGATCGCCGTTGCGGTGGAGGACATCGGAAAAGGCTTCTTCTTCAAGGGTCTTTCTTCCGTCGACGCTCAGGTCAACGTGGGCGCCAACGCTTGGACGTACGCCGTCACCGTCACCTCGACTTACGACGTCACTCTTAAAGCCGAATTGACCTATATCCCGATGGTTTGGGAATCTGTGGAATACAAAGCGGACGAAACTTCCTTCACCGCTTACGACGGTTTGAAATCGGTGCTTGAAGGTCAGGGCTATGAAGTAGAGTACAAATATTCCGCATTGGACGATACGCCTCCTCTCGTTTCAATGAGACCGTATCACGCGGGCAGTTACCTCGTGTCCTTCCGTATTTATTCGGGTAGCGGCGTCAACAGGAGAATGATCTGCGACGCTTCCAGCGGTCTTATCATCAAGAAGGCGGTCTTGACCTTCGTCAACGTCGCCATCGAGGATAAGGTCTACGACGGCACCACGACGGCGGAAAAGAGCGGCGAACCCGTTCTCAGCGGATTCAAGGGTGACGACGGCAACTATATCACCATCGAAGGCTTGACCTTTACCTTTGCGGACGCCAACGCCGGACAGGGCAAACTGGTCTACGTTTCGGGCGACGGCACCCTCGGTTACAAGGCAGCGGCGGGCGCGGCGGAAAAGTATAAGTACGTTTACCGCAACTACGACTTCGACGCAGGCTCCGTCACTTCGGGCGGGGAGATCGTTCGCGCCAATATCCGTTTGCGCACTTTGGTGCTTTCCATCGACTCGATCTCCGTCGAGTATTTGAAGCAGTTCGATCCCGATGCACCCGTGTTGACCCCCACCGTGGTCAGCGGACTTATCGAAAAGGATCGCGCGGCGTTTGAAAACCTCGCCACCGCTTTGGTCACGCGTGAAAACGCCGACAGTTTTGACGTCGGCTTCTACCGCATCATCGTGGGCGACAGCTTTGCCTTCCCCAACTACGAAGTCAAATTGACCCCGGGGGCGGAAGCGTATTATATCGTCACGCCGTCCGAGATCATCGTGGAATTCGACGACGACGATACGATGATTTACGGCGACAGAAGACACGCGCCCAAGTATCACGTTTACGTCGGCGTCGTCGACGGCAAGCAGTACCGTGACCTCCGCGAGGGTGACGAATTGATCTTTGACGACGTCGTTTATAACGACGGAAACGAGCTTCTTCCGAGCGACGCCAAGTACTCTTTCACCTGTCTTTTCTCCTCGGCGAACAAAAACTACACCGTCAAGACGGAAGGGCAGGACAGCTACCGCATCGTCGGCGGCGTGCCCGTCGCGATTTTGCAAGGCAGTCAAACCTTGACCGTTACGCCCAAGCCCATCACCGTGGTGGCGGACGACCTCAACAACGTCAAGCGTTTCGGTAAGAGAACGGAAACCTTGCGTGCGGAACTTGCTTCCGGCAATTCCTTCGTGGAAAGGGGCGCCAAGCTCGTCGTTTCCAGAGCGAAAGGTGAAACGGTAGGTAGGTACGAACTTTCTTATGCGGTCAAGAGTGAAAGCGGTGAAGACCTTACCTCGCGTTACTTGATCACGACGCAGTCGGGTGAACCGTATTACTTCACCATCAACCCCGTCGCCATTTTGATCAAACCGACCAAGACCCAGATCATCTACGGCAACACCGTGGAAATGATCAACTACGGCAAATCGGTCGAGGGCGGCGGCATCACGATGGCTGACCTCTATTACGCCACCAACTGGAGAGAAAGCAACTCGCCCGAAAAGGAAAATGCCGACCTTGCCGATATCGGCATCACGCTCGCTTTGTCCGAAGGCTTGAAGACGGTGCTCAACGTGGGCGAGTATGACGCGTCCTTCGACGTGGTCAACGACAACCCCAACATCTCCGAGATTAGGATCAGCGGCGCGCAAAAGATGATCGTCGTCCAAAAACGCTATTTGAAGCTGATCATTAAGGACGTCACCAAAAAGTACAACGGCAGCGCCGACGTCAGCGAAGCGTTGTTCGGTTATACGGTCGATCCCAATGCGGCTTTGCTTGCGCAGGATAAGAAGAACGTCAAGATCAAGGAGCACGGCTATACCATTCTCAGAAAGAGCGCGTCGGTGGGCATCTACAAGATCGACGGCGACTTCAGCTTGGAAGGTGCGGGCGCAAACAACTACTATTTGACCTTTACGCAGGGCAACTTGACCATCAACGCGGTTGACGCCGCAGTCACTGCCGAGATCGGTTACTTTGACGAGAGCGGCGCCTTTAAGCCTGCTACCGTAATGCGTGGCGGCACGGCGGTGGCAGACAAGATCTACTACGGCGATTCCCGCGCGGTGTTTAAGTACTCGCTCACCAAGGAAGTTCCCTTCGTATCCGTCCCGACCGAAGGTACGGATAAGGAGATCTCCGATTATATCGCTTCCTTCTTTAAGATCTCGCACGATCCGTTAAACGGCTTGGTGCCCGATTACTACGAAGCGAACAAGATCGGCATCATCGCGGCAAACAACAACTTCAACGTGAAGTTTACCGCAAGCTTCGACGTAGAACCCGTCCGCTTGACCTTGCAACTGGTCTCCGGTACCAAGAGACTTGGCGAACCCGATCCCGAGATCGGTTACAAGTTGATCGCCATTGACCCCAACAACGGCAACGAAGTCATTTCCGATTACGATAAGATCGCCAAGGGTACCTTTGAGGTCATTATCAGCGCGGAAAGGTCGGAAGGTGAGTCGCTGGGTACTTACAAGTATTCCAACATCAAGGTGGATATCAAAAACGCCGCCGCGGACGAATCTTTGATCGACGAAGGGACGGAAAGCGGCAAGGCAATGAGCGCCGACCTCACCGTTAAACAGGACGGCTTGTCCCTCAAGATCAAGCAAAAGAATTTCTTGAGGACGGTGATCGGTAAGATCGTTACTTACGGTTTGCCCATCTTGATCCTTGCGGCGCTTGCTGTGTTCTTGATCATCTACATCCCGCGCGCAAAGAAAAAGAAGGCGGCGGGTACTCCGGACGATCCCACCCCGACGGACGGCGCAAAGACGGAAGGGGAGCAACCTTCCGATGAAAATGCGGGATCTGCCGAACAAACGGAGAATGCGGAACCCGCAGAGCAAAGTGAAAACGAAACGGCGGAGGGGGAAGAGCCCTCCGCCGACCCCGCATCCGAAGCGGGCGACGACTTTGACGTATCAGACTTTGACATCGGATCATCCGATCAAAAATAAAAGCATTTATAAGGAGTAACAAAATACAGAGGCACTATGAATAAAGGGACAAAAATCAAAACGCGCGACATCGCTATCGCAGCAATCTTTCTTTCGCTTATACTGATCTTCGTGCTCGTACCGATGCCCACTCCTCTTGGAGTGAGTATGGCGTTCGTCCCCCTGATCGCGGTCATTTTGGCGGCGGACGTACAGGGATTTGGGATGGGACTGTTTGCAGGGACGGCGTTTGGCGTCGCTTCACTTTGCAACGCCTTTTTACATCCCAGTTTGCTGGCGCCCATTTTCTACAATCCGATGGTTTCCATCGTGCCGAGGATGGTGATCCCCGTGACTGCGTATTTTTCTTTCAAACTGGTAAAAAAGCTGTTGAAAAAGCGCAGCGAGGATACCTCCACCTATATTGCTTCGACGGTGTCTTCCGTCGTTGCGGTGGTTACGAACACCTCTTTGGTGTTGTCGATGATGGCGGCGTTCAACTTTGGCAAGACCTTTGAAAGCACCACCATCAACGCGGCGTTCTTCGGCGGACTTCTCGGCGTCAACTTCGTCTTTGAGATCGCCATTTGCGCCTTTGCGGCGCCCATCATCACGACGGGGCTTCGCATCGCTCTCGGTCTGGATAGAAGAAAGAGGGTAGCCGCTTCGCAAAACGATGCCGAAACGGAGTCGATCTCCGCGCCCGAAGAGTCCGCTTCGGAGACGGAAAACGTCCAAAAGACCGACGAATGATGCGAGGTTTTTTTGCGGCGGCAAAATATTTCAAAAAAAGCTATTGCAATTCCGTATTGCATAGTGATATGATATAAAAGCCTAATTATAATCGGGCGATATATTCTTCTTATGCCTTTTGTCGCATTATGAAGACAATTTCGCCCTCGATAACGAGGTGAAAAGCGGGGAAATGTCCCTTGCGAGGAGGAAAAATGAAAGAACGTTATCTTGAGATGGAAAAGTTGTTTTTATCCAAGTACGCCACCTTTTCAGACGCGACGCGCGGCAGAGAAATACCTGTCGAGCCTTGTCCTCTTCGTACGGAATTTCAGCGCGACAGAGATCGCATCATCCACAGTAAAGCTTTCCGTCGTTTGAAACATAAAACGCAGGTGTTTATTTCACCCGAAGGGGATCATTACCGCACACGTCTGACGCACACGCTGGAAGTTACGCAGATCGCCAGGACCATCGCCACCGGGCTTTGTTTGAACCCCGATCTTACCGAAGCCATCGCTTTGGGACACGACGTCGGGCACACGCCTTTCGGTCACGCGGGGGAAGAGGTGTTCAGTCGCCTTTTGGGCAAACCTTTCCGTCACAACGAGCAAAGTCGTCGCGTGGTGGAACGGTTGGAAAACGACGGCAAGGGTCTCAACCTCACTTGGGAAGTCAGGGACGGTATCGAAAATCACAAGCTTTCGCTTTCGCCCGCGACGCTGGAAGGCAAGGTGGTCAGTTACAGCGACCGCATCGCCTATATCAATCACGACATTGACGACGCCGTTATGGCGGGGGTCATCACCGAAGATATGATCCCCAAGGAGTGCGTGGAAGTGCTTGGCGCCACCAAAAGCGCCCGCGTGAACACTCTCGTGCTGGATATCGTCGATTACAGTTACGACAAGCCTGTCGTATCGTTATCCAAGGACGTGCAGACCGCCCTCGACAAACTGTACGCCTTTATGAATGAAAAAGTGTACGCTTACCACGCGGCAAAAGGGGAAGAAGCCAAGGCAAAAAAGCTTCTCGAAACGCTCTTCGAGTACTATATGGAGCATTTCGACCAAGTGCCCGACCCCTACAATCGTATGTCGGAAGAGTGCGGCAAGGATAGGTCTGTTTGCGATTACCTCGCAAGTATGACCGACCGCTACGCCGTTTCGACGTATGAAAATCTGTTTATTCCCAACGACTGGAGATAACTATGCAAATCAAGGGTATGGACGGCAATTTTATAGAGGAACTCAAAGGACGCACCGATATCGTGGACGTCATCTCTTCTTACGTTCCGACCCTCAACAAAAAAGGCAGTAAATACTGGGGCAACTGTCCCTTCCATCACGAAAAGACTCCGTCTTTCACCGTGGATAGGGAGCAAGGCTTTTACAAGTGTTTCGGGTGCGGCAAAGGCGGCGACGTCATCACCTTTATGATGGAGGCGGAAGGCGTCAGTTTTATGGAAGCGGTCAAAATGCTTGCGGATCGCGCGCATTTGGAAATGCCCAAAAACCTGCACGGCGACAACGGGGAATTCCGTGAACTTAAGGAACGTTTGACCTCGTTGATGCGGGATGCCGCTCGTATTTACCACGCCAATCTCAAAAAACCTTGCGCCGCGGCGGCGGTGGAGTACATCAATAAGCGTGGCATTACGCCCGCGTCGGTGACCAAGTTCGGGCTCGGGTACTCCAACGGGTATCAGGAGATCATAACTGAGCTGCAAAAACTCGGCTACAAGAGGGAAGAAATGCTCAAAGCGGGCGTCATCCAATCGAGGGACGGCAAGTTTTTCGACGCGATGGCAAACAGATTGATCTTTCCGATCATCGACGCTTTCGGCAAGGTCATCGCCTTTGGCGGCAGAGTGCTGGGAAAGACCGACTTCGCCAAGTATAAGAACACGGACAACACCGCGATCTTTGTGAAAAACAGAAACCTGTACGGGTTGAACCTCATAAAGAAGCTTCGCTTGAAGACCAAAGTCACCGACCTCATTATGGTGGAAGGGTATATGGATACTTTGGCTTTGGTGCAGGCGGGGGTGGAAAACGTCGTTGCGAGTATGGGCACCTCTTTGACCGAGGAACAAGCCAAACTTGCCCGCCGTTACGTTGAGGACGTCTTTATTTGTTACGACGGCGATGCGGCGGGGCAAAACGCCACTTTGCGCGGCTTGGATATCTTGAAGCGGAACGGCATCAAAGTCCGCGTCATCTCCTTGCCCAACGGGGAAGACCCGGACGAGATCATCAAGCGCGCCGGCGTCGAAGAGTTTTTGAAGTACAAAAACGCCGCGGTGGAACTCACCGAGTACAAACTTCTTCGCTTGAAGGAAAAACACGATTTCGCAACGCCGTTTGGGCGTGCGTCTTACGCCAAGGAATCCGCCGAGATCATTGCGGAACTTCCCAGTGAGATGGAACGCGAGATCTACGAAGACTACGTCGCCAAACTTTCGGGCATCAACAAAGCCGTCGTCAAAGCGGAGATCAAAGCCATTTCCGCGGGCGGTGCGGGCACCGATATCGTCACTACGGCGGGCGTAGCCGCGATTGACGCCAACATCCAGGCGGCGCGATACTTGGTCAATCGTTGCGTAATGGGACTTGAAAAATGGGACAATTACGCCGATTATATGCCTACGGAGGATCTCCGTAAGGCGGCGGATTATATGAACGAATGTCGATTTGCCGGCAAGGCGCCGGACGTCGGCACGCTATATCACGTGACCAGCGAAGACGAGGCAAACGAGATCATCAATTTTGACGCGCAAAGGTACGAAGGATCGGAAAAAGCCGCATTCAACGACTGCTTGACCTTGCTTAAAAAGGAATACGTCAAGAGTAAAATAGCGGAACTGAACGAGAGATATCGGTTGTGTACCACGGACGAAGAAAGAAATGAGATCATGCGAAAAATCGCTGCCATGGAAGCAGACTACAGGAGGAATAATGGACAACAATAACGTAAGATCGGAAGCTCTTCTTGACGCGATCAAGAAGATCGTTGAAGCCTTTAAGGCGAAGGGGACTATTCCCGAGGAAGATCTCGCCATCCGTTTGCAAAAATTGGATATCAATTCCAACGATATCGATTACGCGTACGACGAGATCGAAAAGGCGGGCATCACCATTACCTCTTCCGCCGTGGAGGAGGCAAGCAAGTCGGACTCTATCAACAAATTGCTTTCCGACGTCAGCGTCGACGACGCCGTCAAACTTTATCTGCGCGATATCGGAAGATACGCTCTTCTTTCGGCGGATGAAGAGATCGAGCTTGCCAAAAAGACGTCCGAAGGGGACGAAGCGGCGAAGAAGAAACTCGCGGAAGCCAACATGCGTCTCGTGGTCAACATCGCCAAAAAGTATATTTCGCGCGGAATGTCCTTCCTTGACCTCATTCAGGAGGGCAACCAAGGTCTTTTGAAGGCAGTGGAAAAGTTTGATTACACCAAGGGCTTTAAGTTCAGTACCTACGCGACGTGGTGGATCCGTCAAGCCATCACCCGCGCCATTGCGGATCAGGCTCGCACCATCCGCCTTCCCGTCCATATGGTGGAGACCATCAACAAGACTTCGCGTACCATTCGCGCTTTGACGCAACAACTCGGTAGAGATCCGACGGAAGAGGAGATCGCCGAGGAACTTGGCGTCACGGTGGAACGCGTCAGGGAGATCCAGCGCACGGCGCAAGACCCCGTTTCACTTGAGACCCCTATCGGTGAGGAAGAGGATAGCCACCTCGGTGACTTCATCGAGGATACCACCGCCGCCCAGCCTGCGGAAAAGGCGGAGCAAAGTATGGTCAGGGAGCAGTTGATGCAGGTGCTTTCCACCTTGACCCCGCGTGAGGAAAAAGTCATCCGTATGCGTTACGGCTTGGACGACAACCGTCAGCGCACCTTGGAAGAGGTGGGGCAGGCGTTTGGCGTCACCAGAGAGCGTATCAGACAGATCGAAGCAAAAGCGCTTAGGAAGCTGCGTCATCCCAAGAGGAAGGACAAGCTTCGCGGCTGCGTGGATAAGTGAGAATAAAACTCGGTGAAAGGTTACAAACGGTGCTTTCCCTCTTAAAAGAGGGAGAGACCCTTTGCGACGTCGGTACCGATCATGGCAAATTGCCCGTCGCAGCCCTTCTTTCGGGCAAGGCGGAAAAAGCCGTCGCCACCGATATCAGCGCCGCAAGTCTCAGCAAAGCGCGGCTTCTTGCGGAGAAGGAAAACGTCCCTCTGCGCTGCGTTGTCGGGGACGGATTGACTCCCGTAAAAGAAGGGGAAGCGGACGTCGTCGTCATCGCCGGTATGGGCGGGATGGAGATCGTGCGCATTTTGAAAACTGCGCCTTGCGTCTTTCCGAGGTATATCCTTTTGCCGCACCGCGACGCGCCGACGGTCAGGGCGTATCTGAAAGAAAAAAACGCCCGCATTCTCCGCGACGTTGCGGTCAAAGAGGGCAATCACTTTTATTTTGTGATCGAAGCGACGTTTGCCCTTCCGTGGCGGGAGCAATCGCTTTACTATGGGGAACAAGACGGCGCCTTTGCCGAATATAGGCGCCTTCGCCTTGCGAAGATCGAAAAGTTGCTTTCGTTAAAAAGCGACGAACTGCTTGAAAAAGAAAAGGAGGAACTCACCGATGCTGCGTGCGGCGGAAATAGCAAAGACTTTTGACGCATTCTTTCCTTTTGAGGACGCTTGTTCCTATGATAACGTCGGACTTTTGGTGGGAAGAGCGGGGCGCGAAGTCAAAAAAGCGTTGATCGCGCTTGACGTGACGACGGAAGTCATCAAGGAAGCAAAAGACCTTGGCGTCGACCTTATCGTATCGCATCATCCCGTGATCTTCCGCGAGGTGAAAACGATCACCGACCAAAGCTATACGGGGATGATCCTGTTGTCTTTGATAGAAAGCGGTATTGCCGCCATTGCCCTCCATACCAACTTTGACAAAGGGGCGGACGGCAACAACGACGTTTTGGCTCGTAAGCTTGGAGCGGTTTCTTACGAAAAAATCGAGGACGGCTTTGCTACCAAATTTGATCTTGCGGAAGAGATGTCTTTCGACGCTTTTGCAAAAAAAGTCAAAGAAACATTGGGTGACGCCGTGATCCGCACGATCGGCGGCGGAAAGGTAAAACGCGTCATCGCGTCTTGCGGCGCGGGTATCGACGAAGGCTTGATCCTTCGCGCAAAAGAGGACGGCGCGGTCATCGTGACGGCGGACGTCAAACACAACTACGCCGTAATGGCAAAAGACCTTTCGGTCGCTTTGGTGGAAGCCACGCACTACGCAAGCGAGTGGGGCTTCACCCAAAAGATCAAAGAGTTTATGACGCAACGATTCAAAAACGTCGAACTCTTTGTCAGTAAAACGAATATCAATCCTTACGACTTCGTCGCAAGGGAAGGAGTATAAAATGGAATTGTCCACCATGTTGGAATACCAAAAACTTGACATCGCTTTGATGCGTCTTGAAAACGAGTTGCGCCAAAGCCAAGCGGCAAAAGAGTACACCGCCAACAAAGCGGTGCTCACAAACGCGCAGGACCAAGTCTTGAAGCAAAACCGTGACGCGGGTGAAATGACCGCGCAAATGGAATCTTTGATCGCCGAGTACGAAGCGATCGAAAAAGAGCTTAAGGAAGCGGAAGCAGCAGTGCCCGACGCGGACAACGCCGTCGCCGCGGACTTCTTCGTGCGCAACGTGCAAAAACTCGTTACACGTCTTAAGGTTTTGGCTTCCGAGATCAGCAAGATGAGTTCCAAAATCGTGGAATTGAATCAAAATTACGCCGCGGTGATGACCGCCGGTAAGGAAGCGAAAAAGAAACTTGCCGCGTGCAAGGAAGCTTACGAAGCGGAAAAGAGCAAGTTTATGCCGCAGGCGACCGAACTGCAACAAAAGATCGCGGAGGCGGAAAAGAATTGCTCGGAGGAGTTTTTGACGGTGTACAAACGTATCCGAAAACTTAAAAAACCGGTCATCGTCCCGCTTGTCGGCACCAGTTGCGGCGGTTGCTTTATGGAAGTGGCGGGCGACGTCCTCGTAACGCTTGGCGCAAAACCGTTTGTGGAATGTCCCAGTTGCGGCAGAATACTTTATAAGGACTAAAAAGGGGGCTTACGAAAGATGAACGGTTTATTTTTGGCTGAAAGCATCAAAGCGGGCGAGATCGTCGCGTTCGTTTTGTACTTCATGCTTGTGATCGGTATCGGCGTTTATTTCTTCCTCAGAGGGAAGTCCGATTCCGGTGAAAAAGGCTTTTTCCTCGGCGGCAGAAAAATGAGCGGATTGGTCTCCGCACTCAGCGCCGGCGCTTCGGATATGAGCGCGTGGGTGTTGATGGGACTTCCCGGCGCCATTTACGCCGCGGGTATGGGGCAGGTTTGGATCTCGATCGGTTTGGCGATCGGTACCGTGCTTTCCTGGATCTTTGTCGCGCCCAAGCTCAGAAGATATTCCATTTTGGCAAACGACAGTATCACCATCCCGCAGTATTTGACCAACCGCTTTAAGAGCAAGAGCAAAATTTTGCAGATCGTTTCCGCGGTGATCTTTATGGTGGTGTATTGCGTGTACGGCGCGTCCAGCATCAGCGCGTGCGGCGCTCTTTTTAAGACGTTGTTCGGCTTGGACGAGCGTATCGCTATGACCATCAGCACCGTCATCATTATCGCGTATTTGTTCCTCGGCGGCTTCAACGCCGTTTGTTGGACCGACTTCTTCCAAGGGATGATCATGCTCTTTGCATTGATGCTTACCCCCATCGTGGCGGCGGCTGTGCTTCAGGTGCCGACGACGGGGACGATCCTTCCTCCCAACTTTTACAATATGCTTGCTTCGGGCAAGTTCGATTGGGTCAGCATCGCTACCATCTTGACGGGGCTCGGATGGGGACTCGGGTACTTCGGTATGCCGCATATCATCGTCAGATACATCTCCATCAAGTCAGAAAAGGAGATGAAAAAGTCCAGGATCATCGGCAGCACTTGGACGGTTTTGATCCTCATTATGGCGACGGTGGTCGCTTTGGTGGGTCGCAAGTTCCTCGGTTCGGAACTGGTTGACAGCGGCACCAAACAACAGATCTTCATCGTGCTTGCAAGGCGCGCATTCCCCGTCTTTCTCGGCGGACTGATCATCACGGCGATCTTGGCGGCGTCGATGAGTACGGCGGACTCCCAACTTTTGGCGTCTTCTTCGGCGTTTGCGTCGGACGTTTACAAAACGTCCATCCGTAAGCACGCTTCGGATAAGGAGATCATGTGGGTGGGTAGGATCGTCGTCGTCATCGTCTCTCTGCTTGCCTTCACCATCGCTATGCTCGGCACGGGCAACAAGCCAATCGTCCCGGCGTTCAGTACCATTATGGGGCTCGTTTCCGCCGCGTGGGGCGCGTTTGGCGCGTCGTTCGGTCCGGTCATCCTGCTTTCTCTTTACAATCGTCGCGTCAATTACAAGGGCGCTACGGCGGGCATCATCGCAGGCTTCACGACCGACGTTTTGTGGATGATCCTCTTCAATATGGAATACTACGATATGACCAGCGTGGTGTACAACACGGGTCTTTACGAGATCCTTCCCGGCTTCATCGTCGGCTTGCTTACGATGGCGGTAGTCAGCTATCTTTCCGAAAAACCCTCCAAAGAAGTCACCGACCTCTTTGATACGGTCAAAAACGCCAAGGGCGTGGAAGTCGGCGAAGACGGCGTCCCGTACTTGGTAGGGGAGAAAAAGGAAGAAGCGGAAAAAGCCGCGGAATAACTTTTAAGTAATAAAAAAGGCGTCGAGTGATCGACGCTTTTTTTGTTTTTGCGTTAGCGCTCAGTCTTCAAACAACTCCGAATCCAACGTGCCGTCGGGTTTGTAGGCGCGGTAGTCGTAGCCGCCCGCGGCGTGGATGGAAAGGATGTTGTAGCCTTCCGCATCGGGAATATGCTCCTTGACGGTGGTCAAGCGGATGTATGTCAGGTAAATATCGTCGGTGGGGTGGTAGAGCGTCAGATCGTTGACGTGGTCGTGTCCGAAGAACACCGCTTTTGCGTGATTGCGTACCAAGGCGTTGTAAAGCTTTCCGTCGGTGTAGGGCGGGCAGTGGACTTTGTCGCGGAGAGTGCCGTCCACAACTTCCCATCCTTCCCTTAAGCCTTTGAAGCTAAACGTCCAAGCCGCCGGCTTGCCGTATTCCGTATCGGCGGGCAGTGAAACCGCTTCGCCCAGTTCCTGCAAGGGCTTGTGGATCACGCACATATGCGTGAGTTCACCGCCGTTCTTTCCTTTCATATCGGCGTAGGTCTCTTTGTACCAGTCCACCTGCGCGGCGGAGATGGCGGTATCCGCCTTCTTTTCAACCTCCCACTTTTCATATTCCGCCTTTTTCATCAACTTGCTGCCGTTATCCAGCATAAAGAATGCGTCTTTGATAAAGCCGTCCGCGCCGAGAACGGAAACGACGTAGTTGCCGTACCCGTCCACCGTCCTGCCGTCCGCGGTGGTTTTGACGTCGCTTTCCATCAAGCACCAAGGAGATTCGCTCCAAATGCGCACGACCTCTTTGCGTGAGGTCATCAAGAAAGGTCTGTCCCCTTCGTGGTTGCCGAGGACGGGCGCCCAGTAAATATGGAACTTGTCCATCAGCGTACGGAATTGCTGTACGCGCACGCGGTCGTTGAGCCCGTTTAAGGTGTCACCGCCGAGGATGATAAGGTCGGGTTTTTCCGTATAGATCCAGTTTACCATCCGTTCAATGGTTTGACGGGTGGGCTTTTTGCGTTCACAAAGGTGTACGTCGGTCAAAAACAGGATGCGGAAGTCCTCGTTTGAGATCGCGCCGTCCTTGACTTTTGCAAGGGCGGGGGAACCGCTGTTGTTCAACGGGTCGTCCGCGGAAAGAAGCACGACGTCGTTTTCCACCGCGTGGATGGAGCCGAGATCGTAGTCAAAAGGCACCTGATAAAATACCACGCCGCACACGACGGCAAGGACGATCAAAACGCTCAAAACGATAATGGCTGCAATTTTCCCTTTTGACATAAGCGCCTCCTTTTGATAATTATAGCATTATAATCAAAGAAAAACAAGATTGCGTAAAAAAATAGGCACTCATTTGAGTGCCTAAAGATTATTTTTCGATTCGTTTGATCAGGTAGGGGAGGGCTTGCTCAAACTTTACGCCGTACCAATGTTCCTTGCGCTCGGGCAAGGTTTCCTTGATCGCTTGCAAAGTGAAGTCCACGGCAAGATCCGCCGCGTCGTTGAGTGAAAGACCTCTGAGCAGTCCGCCCGAGAAGCAGGAGGCGTATATGTCGCCCGTCCCGTGGAAGGAGCCGTCGATGCGCTCGTTGAAGTAGTAATGTACTTTGTCTTTGGCTTTGTCGTACGCCGCCACGCCGAGCTTACCTTTTTCAAAAGATACGCCGGTCAGTACCACGTCGCCGCCGCTGAGGGATGAAAGCTTGCGTACGGTCTTTTCCACGTAGGCTTGGTCGTAGTCTCCCTCGACGTAGGGTTCTTTCAGAAGATAAGCCGCTTCGGTCAGGTTGGGCAAAAGCACGTCCGCACCCTCAACGAAGCGGCGCATTTCCATCACAAATTCCTCGTCGAAGCCGTAGTACAGTTTGCCGTTATCCGCCATCACGGGGTCTACGATGAAAATGCTCTTTTCCTTTGCGTTGTTACGGACGATGTTTTTGATGTAGTCCAGTTGTTTTTTGTTTCCGATATAGCCGGTGTAAAAGGCGTCGAAAGCGACGTTTTCCTTTTTCCAATGCGCGCTGATGGCGGGAAGATCCTCCGTCAGATCACGGAAAGTGTATCCGCTGAACCCGCCCGTATGAGTGGAGAGGACTGCGGACGGAATGATCGCCGTTTCCATCCCCATCGCGGAAAGGATGGGAAGAGCCACGGTCAAAGAGCATTGCCCGAAGCAGGAAACGTCTTGGATTGTCAAAATTCTTTTTGTGCTCATAGAGTTATGCCGCCGGGGTCAATATCTCTGCTGCGGTAAGGGTCGTTACCGCGCTGTCAAGGTGGAAGGAAGCGCCTTTGGCTTGGATGCCAAACGCCGCGTCCGCAACGTAGGGCAGGACGAGAGAAGTCGCCGTTGTGTAGATCTTGTCTTCACCGTAGGTGACGTAGTAACTGCTTGCGTTTTCCACCGCGTCCCAGGTGAATGTGACGACGTCTTCCTCTTTGACGGCGGTGGGCAGGGGCGCCGCGAGGGTCAAATAGGTGACGTAACCGGTCATCGCCTCGTTGCTTTCGGAGAAGTACTTGTTTTCACTTTGCGCTTTGACTTTTATGATATGCACGCCGCCCGAGGTCACCTTGTCCGAAATATCGGTCTTGACTTCCTTGGTGGTGAAGCTTTTGCCGTCCACGGTATAAAGGTATTTGTCCGCGTGCTTGACTGCGGGGATGGTCAAAACGATCTTGCCTTCCTCTTCCGCAACGGTGGGGATAGGATCGGCAAGTTTTGCGGAAAATTCAAAGGTGCAAGTCTTTTCCTCGCTGTCCAGGAAGCGGGGGTCGTCGGGCGCAATGGCGCGGAGAACGATCTTTTGCTTGCCGGGGGTCAAACTGTCGGAATCCAACTGGATGACCGTCGTGCCGGGCGTCACGT
>DMCI01000015.1:2358-3121 GCA_003445835.1 Clostridiales bacterium | reverse complement strand
TATTCCGACGCGCTTGGCGCAGGGGATGAAAACAAGCTCCGCGACCTTCTTGCGGAAGGCGACAGGATCAAAAGGGAGATAGACAAACGATGAAAGTAAAGGTGTTTCCGCATCCTCTTTCGGGCGCCTTGGAGGCTGTCCGTTCCAAATCGTACGCGCACCGTATTTTGATCGCGGCGGCGCTTGGCGGCGGGACGGTCTTCTTTGGCGACAGCGAGGACGCATCCTTGACGGCAAGGGCGCTGGCTTCCCTCGGATTTAAATCGGAATTTTCGGAAAATTCCGTGCATTACGACGGTTTTTGCCGTCCGACGGGGGAGACGGAAGTCTTTGTTGGCGAAAGCGGAAGCACTCTTCGGTTTTTGTTGCCGCTGGCGGCGGCGCTTGGCGTAAACGCAACGTTTTTGACAGCGGGCAGACTGGGAGAGCGTCCGATGGACGCTTTGACCAAGACCCTTTCCGAACACGGCGTCACCGCGACGGCGCATTCGACGGCGGGCAGACTCGCACCCGGACGGTACGAGATAGACGCAACGGTCAGTTCTCAATTCGTGACGGGGCTTTTGATGGCGCTGCCCATCCTTGACGGTGACAGCGAGATCGCACTCCTCGGCAGGGCGGTCTCCGCCCCCTATATCGAGATCACGCTTGACGTACTTGCCAAAGCGGGCGTCAAGATCGAAAAGCGCCCAAACGGCTTTTTCATTTCGGGTGGGCAAACCTACGCTTTGAAAAACGCAACCGTCCCCGGGGACTTTTCGGG
>DMCI01000015.1:419-2290 GCA_003445835.1 Clostridiales bacterium | reverse complement strand
GCGGCGTTCCCTCTCGTGGCTGGCGCTCTCGGCGGCAGGGTGACCCTCGGTGGGTTGGATCTTTCAGACAAACAGGGCGACAAGGCGGTTTTGGACGCGCTTGAAAAGGCAGGCGCGGAAGTGACCGTGACGGAAAAAGAGGTCTCCGTTTGCAAAAAGGAACTTTGTTCCTTTACGGCGGACGTCGGGGAAACGCCCGATCTCGCTCCCATCCTTTCGGTGCTTGCCGCTTATTCGGCGGGTGAGAGCGTCTTGAAAAACGTTTCCCGATTGAAGGATAAGGAAAGCGACAGGCTGTTTGCCATCAAGGATATGCTTTCCAAGGCGGGTATTTCCGCAAAAGAAAAAGACGACGATCTGGTCATTACGGGAGGAAAGCCGCAAGGCGCGGCGTTTAATTCCTTTTCCGACCACCGTATGGCGATGGCGGAAGCCATCCTCGCCGCTTATGCGACGGGGCAAAGCGAGATCGACGATATGACGTGCGTCAAAAAGTCCTATCCGGGATTTTGGAAGGATTTTGCGGCGCTGGGAGGACGGTATGAAGTGGAAGGGCGATAACGTTGAATTTGAAGTGTACGGCACGTCGCACGCCCCTGAGATTGGGGTGACGGCGAAAGGGCTTCCTTTCGTCTCTTTGGACGAGGCGGCGCTTTCCGCCTTTATGGATAGGCGTCGCGCAAAAAAGGAAGCGTACTCCACCGCAAGGGCGGAGGCGGACGTCCCCGAGATCACTTTCAAAGAGGGCGAATTCCGCGCGGTGATCCGCAACAAGGACGTTCGCAGCGGTGACTACAACGATCTTTACGGCATTCCCCGTCCTTCGCACGCGGATTACGCGGCGCACCTAATGGACGGCAGGTTGGATTTTTCGGGCGGCGGTGAGTTCAGCGGCCGCTTGACCGCGCCTCTTTGCGTGTTGGGCTTTGCGGCAAAGAGCTTTTTGCGGCAAAAGGGCGTCAACGTTTCCGCTTGGGTATCTTCGATCGGCGGCGTTTCGGGCGCAAGCTACAAAAACGGGTTGACGGATGAGATGCTCTCCTGCGGAGAGAAGGGGGAATGGACCCCCGCAAAAAAAGAAGAAATGATGGAGGAGATCGTGCGCGCGGCTTCGGATAAGGATTCCGTCGGCGGCAGGATCGAATGCGCCGTAACGGGGCTCAAAGGCGGCGTTGGCGGCGGCGATCTCGGCTCGATGGAAGGCAAGATCGCGTCGCTGTTGTATTTGATCCCCGCCGTCAAGGGCGTGGAATTCGGCGCGGGGTTCGACCTTGCCAAAATGCGCGGCTCGGAAGCAAACGATCCTCTCCGTGTCGAAGACGGCAAGGTGGTTTTTTTGAAAAACGACGCCGGCGGCATCAACGGCGGCTTGACCAACGGCAACGCCATCACCGTGGCGGCGGCGGTACGCCCCACCCCCTCTATCGGTAAAAAACAACTTTCCGTTGACCTCGTCAAAAAACAAAACGCAGAGATCGAGATCAAAGGCAGACACGACGCTTGCATCGTGCCTCGTGCCGTCCCCGTAGTGGAAGCGGCGGTGGCGATCGCCGTGGCGGACGCGCTTTTAAAGGAGGAAAAATGAGCGAACTTGACGTACTCAGAAAGGATATCGACGTGATCGACGAGAGAATAGCGGATCTTTTGCTGTCCCGCTTTGCCGTGGTCAAGGAGATCGGCGCTGTCAAAAAACGCGACGGGCTTCCCGTCACCAATTCGGGCAGAGAAGAGGAAGTCATCGCCAAGGTGCGCTCGTATGCCCTTGACGCCGCGGAAAAAGACGCGGTGGAAAAGGCGTATAGGGCGATCATACAGGCGTCAAAAGACCTCGAAAAGTGAAGTTGCCGCGCAGTGAAGTTTGACTACGTCAA
>DMCI01000015.1:0-291 GCA_003445835.1 Clostridiales bacterium | reverse complement strand
CGCAGTGAAGTTTGCGCCTGCGGCGCAAGTTGCGGAAAAATAATACATATATCCTTAACTTCGAGCATAGCGAGAAACTTCACTTTTGCATAGCAAAAACTTCACTATGAGCGTAGCGAATAACTTCACTTTGCAAAATGCAAAACTTCACTATGAGAATAGCGAATAACTCCACTTTGCACGCAAAGTGCGCAAGATTTCGTCGGCGCGCGGTCACTTCAAAATATCATTTAAGCGAATTTGCTTGTATCATACGTGCGCTAAGATGTATAATTCAAATAACTTTCATTT
>DMCI01000040.1 GCA_003445835.1 Clostridiales bacterium | reverse complement strand
GAGACCGACTGCATGATCGCGGAGACCATCGGGATATTGAGCGTAATGGGACTTTGTTCCGATCCTTTTTTGTACTTCACGAGCGGGGTCTTCAAACTGACCTTGTCGGGAGTACATTCGGACGAAGAAAAACCGGGGATCAATAAGTACTCGCCAAACGTACGAGATGGTTCATCATAAATACGCGCCATAACAGTCTCCTTTTCTTTTAATTGTTTGTAATGATGATAAATAAAAAAGCGGGAAAAAGCAAGCGTTTTCCCGCATTTTTCTTATATTTTCGCAATGACTCCCTTAATAAGGGAAACGAATTGCGCAGCCGCCCTGTCCGCCGCAGCTTTGACCTCCTCGTGCGAAAGGGGAGCGCCCATGCCCGCGGCGGGATTGGCGATCAAGCTGACGCCCAATACTTCACGCCCCATATGCCGCGCCGCAATGGCCTCCACCGCCGTGCTCATCCCAACGGCGTCCGCGCCCAAAGTGCGAAATGCTCGTATCTCCTCCGGGCTTTCGTAATTGGGGCCTCCCGCCTGAATATACACGCCTTCTTGCAAAGGGGCGCCTATCTCGTCGGCAGTCTCTTTCAAGATCGCGCGAAGACGCGGAGAGTAGATCTCCGACATATCGGGGAATCGGGTACCGAAGTCCTCGTCGTTCGGGCCGCGGAGCGGTGAAGGAACGAACTGCGCGATCTGCCCTTTGATCGCCATAAAATCACCCGCGCGAAAATTTGCGTTGATGCCGCCGGCGGCGTTGGTCAAAATGACCGTCTTTGCGCCAAGTGCGCACATCAAACGCACGGGGAGCACCACTTCACCCATATCGTAACCTTCGTAGTAGTGGATCCTGCCCTGTTGCACGACGACCTTTTTACCCGCGATGGTGCCAAAGACCAAACGGCCTTCGTGCCCGCTGACCGTGCTTTTGGGATACTCTTTGATTTTTTCGGAAGGGATGACGACCGGATCTTTAACGTAAGAAGCAAGCGCGCCCAACCCGCTGCCGAGGACGACAGCTACGTCGGGAACAAAATCCGTTTGCTTTCTGACGGATGCCAGCGCTTTTTTTACCATTTCGTATTGATCCATCTTTCCCCCTCCCGCATACGCATAAACCAAAGGATTTATGACTATGAATTAATTATAAACCATTTTATTTGCGAGGTCAAATGAACTGTCTTGTCGTTATCAACGCAATGAGCGGAAACGCCGCCAAGATCGATGAAAAGCGCATCCTTTCAAAGTATGCTCAAGAAGACGACGTTTCTATCAAATATCTTCGCGCGCCGACGGACGTTTACTCCCCCGACGGCGTGCAAAAACTGATCGTATGCGGCGGGGACGGTACGCTTCACCATGCGCTGGAACTTTGCAGAGACAGGTCTTTGGATCTTTACTACCTGCCCTGCGGCACCTTCAACGAAACGGCAAAAGCCGCCGTGGGCAAAGGCGTCTGCGAAATGGAAGACTGCGGAATGATCGGAGACAAAAGCTTTGCTTACGTGGCGGCGGCGGGGTCTTTTACCGACCTCGGGCAAGCCGCAAGCACAAAAACCAAAAAGCGATTCAAACTGTTTGCGTATTTTGCAAAAGTACTTTCTTCGTACAAAGTACACAGGATCCCCGCCAAGATCCAAACGGAAAGTATCGACGCAAAAGGCGTCTTTACCCTTTTGATGATCTCCAACGCAAAGCGCTGTTTCGGCTTTCGATTCAACCGCTTGCACAAAAAAGACAAACACTCCTTGCAACTGATCGCCATCAAAGCGCCCGCAAAAGATTCTCTTTGGGGAAGGATCAAAATGTTCTTTCCCTTTTTCCGCGTATTCTTTTTGGGCGTATCAAAAGAACACGTCGGAAAGAACCTCCTCGTGACTTCTTTTTCCAAAGGAGAAATCACCCTTTTTGAAAAGACGCTTTTCTGTCTGGATGGGGAAAGCGCCCTCTTGGAAGGGACAAACGCCGTGTCTAAAAATAAGAGCAAAGCCCGCCTCTTTTTGATCAAAGAATAACCCCTCTTGACATCTTGATTGAAAAATGATAGTCTATTGGTAATCTTGACTTTATAAGGAGGACTACATGAGAGTAACGAAAGCCGTGATCCCGGCAGCGGGATACGGTACGAGATTTTTCCCGATCACCAAATCTATCCCCAAAGAAATGATGCCCGTATTGGACAAGCCGCCCCTTCATTACATAGCGGAAGAAGCCGTCCTTTCCGGCGCAAAAGATATCCTGATCGTCATCAACGATCAAAAAGAATGCATCCGCGACTATTTTTCCGAAAACGAGTTTTACGATGCACTTCACAAATCCGAATTGGAAGAACTTAACGACCTGCTGTCATCCGTCCGCTTTCATTTCGTCACACAAAAAGTCATGAACGGCAACGGCAGCGCCGTTCTTCTCGCAAAGGATTTTGCGGAGGGGGAGGCCGTCAGCGTGCTTTCGGGCGACGACGTGATCTACAGTCCCCAAAATCCCGTTACCAAACAACTGATCGACGCTTTTACGAAGGTCGGGGGCAAAACCATCGTCGGATGCCAAAGGCGCAAACCCGCCGAAGTCGTCAAATACGCCGTCATTTCCTACGACAAAATGGATGGTCGCCTTGCGCGCATTAACGATATCGTTGAAAAACCCCCGCTGGAAAACCTGCCCTCCGATCTGTGTTCTTTGGGGCGCTACGTGATCCCCTATTCAATGTTCAAAGCCATTGAGGACACGCCCGCCGCAAACGGGGAAGTCTATTTGACAAACGCCATTCGACGCCTCGTAAAGACCGAAGGCGTTTACGCTTACGAGTTTGAAGGGAAGCGTTACGACATCGGAGATAAGTTCGGCTATTTGCAAGCAAACGTCGAATACGCCCTTCGTTCCCCGCTGGGCGACAAGGTCAAAGCCTACCTGAAAGACCTAACGAAGGATCTTTGATAAAAAAAGCGATGGCTCGCCATCGCTTTTTATTTGTCCATTCTACAAAAGAATGCATATCATTCCGCCCCTGCCCTCGTTGACCATTTTGCCGAGGGTACGGCGTACTTTGTTTTGCGCGTCCTCGGGGATGCCGCCCAGTTTGCTTGCCATATCTTCGCGGACAAGTTCGTTTAAAGACTTGCCGAAGAAGTCGGTTTCCCAGATGCCCTTTTTGTCCGTTTCAAATTCACTCATCAGGTACTTCACCATTTCTTCGCCCTGCTGTTCGGTGCCGACGATCGGATTGACCTCGGTATTGACATCCACTCGCATAATGTGGATAGAGGGCGCGGAAGCCTTGAGTTTGACGCCGCACTTGCCGCCCGTTTTGAATATCTCGGGTTCTTCCAAGACCATTTCGTCCACGCCGGGGGCAACGACGCCGTAGCCCTTCTCCTTGACGTCAGCGAGGGCGTCCTTCAACTTTTCATACGCCGCGCCCGCTTTGGAAAGATATCTGACGTAGGTCATCATCCCGTATTCCCCGTCGATCTCCTTGCCCGCAACCTCTGACAGCACTTTGTAAAAAAGGTTTTCCGCGGGAGAAACGCCGACGGTGGCTTTGCCGCAAGATGCGTCGACGCTTTCCACTCTGCACCCCGTAAAATACTCGCTACCCGCAGTAAGGGAAGCAAGTTTTGAGACGTCGCGCATCTTTTCGACGCCGTCCAATCCCTCTTTGATACGCTCGAACAAATTGCCGAGGATGCCGTCGTCCTCACCGAGCGCGCGCATCCAATCTGGGATCGTAAAATCAACGGATTTTATGGGGAACTCAAGCAAGACCTTTTCCAAAATTTCTCGGAAGTCCGCTTCCCCCATTTTCATCAGGTCTTTGGAAATGACGGTCACGCCGTAACGTTCCGAAAGCGCAAAGCGCAGTTTTTCCGTCTCCTCCGAGGCGGGAGCCTTGCTGTTTAAGATCATCACGAAAGGTTTGCCTATCCCCTTCATTTCGTTAACGACTCGTTCCTCCGCCGCAATATAGGATGCGCGCGGAATCTCCGTTACCGTGCCGTCTTGCGTGACCACCACACCGATGGTGGAGTGATCGCGGATCACCTTTTCGGTGCCGATCTCCGCTGCTTCTTCAAAGGGGATCTCCCCGTCCGACCAAGGGGTACGCACCATACGCGGTTTGCCGTCTTCCACGCCCCCTTCCGCGCCTTCCACCATATAACCGACGCAATCGATCAGTCTGATCTTTGCGCGGATCTCCCCCAAGGAAAGCTTGATGGCGTCCGCCGGCACGAATTTGGGTTGGGTGGTCATAACGATCCTGCCCGCCGCCGATTGCGGCATCTCGTCCGTGGCGCGAACTCTGTCGTTTTCATCCGAAATTTCGGGCAAAATCAAGTTTTCCATAAACCGCTTTATAAAGGTGGATTTGCCCGTCCTGACCGGCCCCACAACACCGATATAGATATCCCCGTTTGTCCTCGTGGCAATATCGTTGTAGAGATCAAATTTATCCATACTCGCCTCCTGAAACGTTGTCCGTAATTTATACGAAGAGGCGACGCGGATTATGAACGCATTTTAAAAGATATTTGATGGGGACGAAAAATGATTTGCCTAATCGTAGTGAAGTTTGCGCATTTAGCGCAAGTTGCGGATGGATAATTTATATATCCTTAACTTCAAGCATACCGAGAACCTTCGCCCGAAAAAAAAGGCGCGAGGATCACTCGCGCCGTAAAACTCTCGGGCTTTTTTATTGTTGCTTTTTCAAAAGACGCTCCGCTTCAAATTCCGTCACTCTGACGAGGCGTGTCTTGACCAGTCCTTGCGCCACCAACGCGTCAGTTTCCTCAAAGAGGAAGCCTCCTCTGACCGCGAGAGCGTCCACGGGTGCGCCGGGCTTCAGATCGTACATCTTTTCAAGCTCCTCCACCAAGCGAAGAGCGCGCTTCAAGGCTTGCTCGCTCTTGACGCGTACCATCATCGGGGTGGCGGCGTACGCCTTGGTATCCCCTTTGAATTGCTGACGGTAGACGGTTTGTTTGTAGTTATCGGGATTGAGCGCAAAGAACAGGCACAGCGTCTTGCCGCGGATGCGCGCCTTCAAAAGCGCTTGCATTCCCTTTTTGTAGCCGTCGCCCGAAAAGCTTTCGGAAAGTCTGACGCCTTTGTAGGAAAGCAACTTGGTCTTGATCTCGGCGTAAAAATCCTTACGTTCCTGATCGCCCTGCTTCATCTTGGCGGCAAAACCTTTGACAAACTTTTTCAAGGTGACGTATTTGACTTCGGGCACTTCCGCGCCTTCCGCCGCAGGAACTTCTTCCGCAGGTTCGTCAACGAGTTCAAAGCTGACGTCTTCTTCCTCGTCACTTTCGGCGGCGTCCTCTTTGGGCTCTTCCTTAGGCTCGGGTGCAGGTTCGGGTGCAGGTTCGGGTGCAGGCGTTTCCGCTGCCGCGTGCGCTTCACCGCGCTCTATGACTGCGGCGGATTCCGCCGCGTCCAAATGACGTTCAAAGCGCTTGATAAGTTTCTTTTCGATCAATGCCTCGGTATCCTCGTACGGGTACGCCGCGACGTAATCGACGGTTTCCGCTTCCTTTTCCGAAAGCCCCGCGGCGGCAAACATCTCCGCGATCAACTTCTTTGCCCGCTTCAAGCCGAGGTCGCTCTTGACGCGAAGCATCATCGGCGTCTTTTCGTAAGTCTTTTTATCCGATACGTCTTGCTGATGGTAGACGTTTTCTTCGTACACCTTGGGGTCCAACGCAAGGAACAAGCAAAGCGTCTTACCGCGCACCTTCGCCACGAGATACGTGGTACGACCGAGGTAGAAGCTTTCCGCCTTCCAAGAAGGGCGGGACTTCACGCCGAAAGACAGCGCGTAGTTTTTGATCTCGCTGTAGTACTCCTTTGCCTCTTGATTTTGGATGATACGAGAAATAAAGCTTCTGTCGTACCTGACTTCAATGACCAAGCCGTCCGA
>DMCI01000055.1 GCA_003445835.1 Clostridiales bacterium | reverse complement strand
CGCTCCGCTTCGTTACGGCGCCCGACGTAGGGGAAAAGGTCGCCGAAGTGTTGAAACCCTTAAAAGAACGTGAGCTCAGCCGTTCTCTTTTGGAAGTTATGGCGATCGTTGCGTACAAACAGCCGGTTACGAGGTTGGAGATAGACGACATACGTTCCGCATCCTCCGATTACGCGATCACGATGCTTTTGAAAGCAAATTTGATCACGGTAGTAGGGCGCAAAGACGCCATCGGCAGACCGCTTCTTTACGGTACGACGGACGAGTTTTTGGTGAAATTCCAATTAAACGATCTTTCCGAATTGCCTTCCGTCAAGGAAGTCCAGGAACGCATCAAGGTCATTGAAGACGGGATGCAAAAGAACAACGTCGAACTCTTCCCGGAAAAGGAAGTCAACGAAGTTGACGCGCCGTTGCTCGCCCCCGGTGAAGAGATCAAAGTCACACCGCCTTCCGAGGACGATTACGAAGTGGATCTTTCCGGAGTGGTCATTGGTGAAGTCGCAGCGGATAAGAACGAATAGTTTTTCGATAAAATACCCAAAGCCCGTCATACTATCATGGTGGGCTTCTTTTTTTATGCTGTGATCGGTTTAGCTGCGTTGCTCCTTCCCGTATTCGTCGGCGCGGAGGGCGCTTTTTCTTTGGACAGAAAGATGTTTTTTCTTTCGATCAGACTTTACGGCGTACGGATACTTTCTTTGAAAGTATTTTTGGATGAAAAAGAAGGTATTCTTGTTTCCGTCAACGGCAAAAAGGGCAAGCCGTTATCTAAAAGATCCGGCGACGGAAAAGAAAAAAAGCGAAATTATCTTCCGATGTTATCCGCGTTGATCTTTACTGAGATTGACATCGTACTTTACGTCGGCGGAGAGCCGCAAACGGTATCCTTGACCCTTGCCGCGATCGAACGCGTCCTTTTTTGCGCCATTGAGTTGCTGCCGCGTCGTCCGGACGATTGCCGCGTGGAAGTGTTGCCGTGCTACGTCAACACTCAAGCGACGGTAAAATTTTCCATAAAGTTGTTTACGTCCATCATATTGCTCCTCTTTCATTTCGCGCATACTATCAAAGGAGAAAAAGATGCGAAACGAAGCGATAGGAAATTTGATGGATAAAACGATGGACGACCTTAAACGAATGGTGGACGGCGACGCCGTGATCGGCAGGGAGATCATTTCCCCCGACGGCAACGTGGTGATCCCCGTATCAAAGGTCAGTTTGGGGATGGTGTCCGGCGGAGGAGAATACGGAATGCAACGCTTAAACGGCGATTTTACCGGAGCGGGCGCAGGCGGCGCAGGGGCGACGATCACGCCGATCGGCTTTTTGATCCTCGGCAAATTTACGCATTCCTTCGTTAAGATCGACGGGAAAGAGGAGGACGAAAAATGGGTCAACGTCATGCAGACGGTCGCAAAGTTTTTTTTAAAGAAAAAACAGTCTTGATCACGCTCGTTCTTTTGTTCGTTTGCGCGTTGCTGTTTTTGCCGATCGCGCAAGCGCAGGCATATAACAAAACGTCCGCCGTTCTTTTGATGGACGCCGATACCGGGGAGATCCTCTACGGTGAAAACGCGGACGTAAAAATGGAGATCGCCTCAACGACAAAAGTATTGACCGCCGTCACCGTCATTGAAAATACCGATATTTTTATGACCGCTGAGATCCCGTCGGAAGCGGTAGGGGTGGAAGGCTCTTCGATCTATTTGAGAAATGGCGAAAGGTGGAAAGTCCTTGACCTTTTGTTCGGTTTGATGCTTCGAAGCGGTAACGACGCCGCAACGGCGCTTGCGGTGATCACTTCGGGTACGACGGAAAGTTTTGTCCGTCTTATGAACGAGACCGCTCGAAAAGCGGGGGCGAAAAACAGCAATTTCGTCAATTCGCACGGGCTGCACGACGACAACCACTATTCCACGGCGACGGATATGGCGCGGATCACGGCGTACGCCTTAAGATGTCGGATCTTTGCCGAGATCGTAAAAACCAAGACGCATCGTACGGTGAAGGAAACCCCCGAAGGGACTGAAAACGTAGTCTTTTACAATAAAAACAAGCTGTTATATTCCTATCCGTACGCCATAGGCGTAAAAACGGGATATACCAAACATTCGGGCAGATGTTTGATCTCCGCGGCGGAAAAAGACGGGCGAAAACTCGTATGCGTTACCTTAAACGTCGGCGATACCTACGGGGTGTCAAAAGGACTGTTTGAAAAGTATTTTGGTGTGAATAAAGGAGATCACGCGGAAATCAGTTGAAAAAAGTTATAAAATAATGTATCATTGTCATATCAGGAGAACGATATGAGAATTAACAAATATATTGCGGAAGCGGGAGTGGCGTCCAGAAGAAACGCCGATCAACTGATCAAAGACGGCAAAGTATCCGTCAACGGTAAGAAAATCACCGAGTGCGGCGTAGACATCAACGTCGAAAACGACGTCGTACACGTGGACGGCGTAAAGATCACTCCCATTCGCAGATACACTTACATAATGTTCAACAAGCCGAAGGGGTGCATCACGACGGCGCAGGATGAATTCGGCAGGAAGACGGTTTTTGATTATTTGGAGCAATTTGCAGGGAAGGGGCTCTTTCCCGTCGGTCGTTTGGACTACGACAGCGAAGGTCTTTTGCTGTTGACCAACGACGGCGCTCTCGCGCAGGTTTTGACGCATCCGAGCTACGAAGTTCCCAAAACGTATTTAGTCAAGATCGAGGGGACGATCTCGGACGACGATCTCAAAAAGATTCGCGCCGGTGTCAAATTCGATGGCGTGCGTTATGCTCCCGCAAAGGTTTTCATTAAAGAACAAAAAGAAAATTTTACTCGTTTGGAGATCACCGTTACCGAAGGTAAAAACCGTGAAGTAAGAAAAATCTTTGAGGCAGTCGGCAAAAATGTCGTCTTCCTTTGCAGGAAAAAGATCGGCGAGCTTGCTCTCGGTGGTTTGTCTCGAGGTACGGCTCGTTATCTTTCGGACAAAGAGATCGCTTATCTGAAAGCGTTCCAAAACGCCGTTACGGATAAAAAGAGGCGATAAAATGAAGATCTTGATCGTAAACGACGACGGCATTCAGGCGGAAGGCATTTTTAAACTCGCGGAGGTTTTATCCCGAGAGCATTCCGTCACCGTGGTCGCTCCGCATACGCAAAAATCCGGGTACAGTCATTCACTTTCTTTTCATAAAACGATATCTTACGCACCGTACAACCTCGGCTTGCCCGTCAAAGCATACTCTTTGACCGGTACGCCTTGCGACTGCGTTAAGTTTGCGATAGACGTTTTGATGAAGGATGAAAAACCCGATATGATCCTTTGCGGTATCAACGACGACTATAACCTCGGCACCGACGTCGTCTATTCCGCAACGGTCAACGCCGCTTTGGAAGGGGCGCTCCTTGGGTTTCCGGCTTTTGCGGTTTCCATCGGCAGGGAAAACGCCGTGGATTTTACCTATCCCGCGCTTTTTGTAAAACAAAATCTCAAAGCGTTTCTTGCGTTGAAGCGCAACAACGCCGTTTGTTACAGCGTCAATTTTCCGTCTTATAAGAAAGAAGAGATCAAAGGCGTGCGTTTTGCCACTTTGGGGCTTAGGAAGTTCAGCGATCGCTACGAATTGCAGGAAAACAGCGACGGCAGCGGCTATTTGCTTCTCGGAGAGCCCATCCCTCTTGATAATTCCGCAGATTCTGACGTGGAACTGATCAAAAAGGGCTATATTACCGTGACCCCTGTGGCGATACAGGACACAGCGCGGGAGTTTTTTGACAAACAAGCGGAGAAAAACTTATGCGTATAGCGGTGGTTGGCGGAGGCGCTGCCGGGATGGCGGCAGCATACGCCGCGGCGACGAACGGGGCGGAAGTAACGCTTTTCGAGCGAAACGAAAAACTCGGAAAGAAACTTTTCATTTCGGGCAAAGGTCGTTGTAATCTTACCAACGATTCCGAAATTGAAGGGCACGTTTCAAACGTCGTGCGTAATCCGCGCTTTCTTTATTCGGCGTACCACGCGCTTTCACCTTACGACTTG
>DMCI01000113.1 GCA_003445835.1 Clostridiales bacterium | reverse complement strand
GATTATTTCAAAACTGCGTTTTGCGCAAAGGAACGAACGGAATGCACGCTGTTCTCCGCGCTTTGACGGGTGGAGTAGCTTTCACCGAAGTAACGCATCTGCGAACGAGCGTTGAGACGCAGGATGAAGCGGAACTTGCCGTTTTTATCCATATCGGTCACAAACACGCCGGTATCCGCCGCCTTCTTAAAGGTTTCGATGCCGCCCTTGGCGCCGGCTTCGGACGTGAACGCCGGGCTTTCAAGCAAAAGTTGACCGTTGTTTGCCTTTAACAGGAAGTAGAACTTGCCGTTCCTCTCCTCGATCTCATACTTGCCGCCCATCTTGTGATCGCCTTCCTTCAAAGGCTTGGTCTCTACGGGCATCGTTTCGACGGCGTCCGCCTCGTCGTTTTCTTCCGTTCTCTTGACCACGGTAGTAGCGGCAAACCTCTTGACGGAGAGGATTGACTTCTCCGCGCTTTGACGGCTGCTGTAAGTCTCGCCGTGATAGTACATTTGCGAACGAGCGCTTGCCCTCAAGATAAACTTGAAATTGCCGTTTTTATCCTCGTCGATGGAGAACTCACCCACTTCAACGGCGTTTTTAAAGGTCTCGATCGCTTTCTTAGCGCCGGCAAGAGTGGTGTAACCGGAGCTTTCAAGTAAAAGCTGACCGTTGTTTGCCTTTAACAGGAAGTAGAAACCGCCTTGCTTTTTGATGATCTCGTACTTGCCGCCGTTTGCGGGCTTGATCTCACCTTTTGCGGCTGCCGCTTCGGCTTCTTCCGCGTCGTCTTCGTCAATAAACTCGATGGGGGCTTGGGTGTCGTCTTCGTTGGCGTCCATCATATCTTCGTCATATTCCTCTTCCGCTTCTTCCTCCGCGGGGGCTGCCGCTACCTCTTCGGCGGCGGGTTCCTCAACGGGAGCTTCTTCCACGACGGGAGCAGCTTCCTCAACAACCTCGGGAGCGGGCTCTTCGGCAGGCTCTTCGACGGCTTCTTCAACCGCTTCTTCGGCAGGAGCGGGCTCCTCGGCGGGCACTTCCTCAACGGGAGCTTCCTCAACAGGAGCAACTTCCTCGACCGGAGCAACTTCCTCGACTACTTCGGAAGCAGGCTCTTCTGCCGCTGCATCCAACGGTTCTTCTGAAGATTCGGCTTCTTCCGCGGCGTCGGACTTCTTTTTCTTCTTGCCGGGAACAAGGAAGATCACAAGCAAAAGTGCGATCAAGCAGACGAGCACGAGCAACACGAGGAACAAGTTGTTGAAAATAAGAGTCGTCCCTTTGAAAAACTCGGGGAGCTTCATCTTTTCCGCCAGATCCTTGAAAAACTCATTAAACGCATTCATATTTTCACCTCACAAATTTTAAGCGACAAGGCTGTTTTAACAACGATTTCCGGTTAAATGCGCCCTTTCGCGCGTTCCCTATCATAATACACCCTTTTTCTCATTTTGTAAAGACGGTATTTTTTATTTTTTCGCGTACGCGAGAGGAAAATTGTATGCGAAAAAGGTTTTTCGTGGTATAATGAAAAAACGGAAATCCATTTTCCACAGAGGACAAAATGACAACGACGATCGGCAACGAAAAAGAAGACATCTTAAAAGCGGCGGAACTCCTTAAAAACGGGGAGCTCGTGGCTTTCCCCACCGAAACGGTGTACGGGCTGGGCGGCAACGCTTTGGATCCGGACGCGGCAAAAAAGATCTACGCCGTCAAGGGACGTCCGTCGGACAACCCCTTGATCGTGCATCTTTACGCGTGGGAAGAAGTCTACGCCGTGGCTGATCCCACCCCCCAAGCAAAAGCGCTTTACGACGCTTTTTGCCCCGGGCCTCTGACGATGATCTTAAAAAAACTTCCCGTCGTCCCGGATGAGACCACGGGCGGCAGGGCTACCGTAGCGTTGCGCTTTCCGTCTCACCCCGTCGCGCGGGAGCTTTTGCGTCTTGCGGGCATCCCCATCGCGGCGCCCAGCGCCAACGTCAGCAAGCACGTTTCTCCGACGAGCGCGGCGCACGTCTTCAGTGATCTGAACGGCAAGATCCCCTTGATCCTCGAAGGCGGCGATTCCGAAGTCGGTATCGAAAGCACCATCGTGGATCTGACGGGGGAAGAACCTACCGTATTGCGCCCCGGCGCCATCACCGCGGAGGAGATCAAAGCTGTGCTTGGCAGCGCGGACTACTACCACGGGGAGATCAAGGAAGCCCTTGCCCCCGGGATGAAGTACAAGCACTATTCCCCCAAAGTGCCCTGCTACCTCGTCAAGCGGGAAAATCTTCAAAACGCCTGCGCATCCCTTAAAGAGCAAGGGGTGAACGCCGTCGTCATCGCAACGGACGAGGCGGCAAAAGACATAACGACCGCCGTCATTTCCCTCGGGAAAACGGCAAAAGACGCCCAGCACAGGATCTACGGCGCCCTCCGCGAGTCGGAGAAGTACGACGCCGCCATCATAGAAGACCTATCGGACAAAAAGGAATATTTTGCCGCGATGGATCGTATCAAAAAAGCAACGGGAGGGAACGTATTATGAAGATCATTTTTGCTTGCAGCGGCAACACGTGCCGTTCACCGATGGCGGAAGCCGTCTTCAAAAAGATGCTGAAGGACGAAGGCGTCAATGGCGTGGAAGTGGAAAGCCGCGGCGTAGTGGCAAACGTGGGCGCGGACATCTCCGAAAATGCAAAAAAAGCTCTGAAAAGCGCCGGCATCCCCTTCAAAAAGCATTCCGCGAAGCAGATCACGACGGACGACATCTTAAATTGCGACTTTGTCATCTGCATGACCGAGCGTCATAGGATGCGCCTCGGCTGTTTGCCCAAAGTGTTCACCCTCGGACAGATGACCGGTTGCGGCGACATCGTCGACCCCTATGGCAAAGACGAGGAAACGTACAAAGAGTGCCTTAAGGAGATCCAAGCTGCCCTCACCAAACTGATGCCATTGATCAAAAGGCAACTGAGCCTTCAATAAAGAAACGGAGCATTTGCTCCGTTTTTTTTTGTAGAGGAGCCAAGGAA
>DMCI01000106.1:2019-10504 GCA_003445835.1 Clostridiales bacterium | reverse complement strand
TGGTACTCCCGGCGGGAATCGAACCCACAACTGCCCCTTAGGAGGGGGCTGTTATATCCATTTAACTACGGAAGCAAATGCTTTTGAGGAAGGCAGGGTGCCTTCACTTGGAATATAATAGCACAACGAAAGGCAAATAGCAAATATTCATCCGAAAAATTTTTCATTTAAAGCAGGGCAACGTAACAAAGTATGAAAAAGTACATCTCGCGCGTCTTACCGATTTTGTCTATCCTCCTCTCGGGCATTCTGTGGGGTGTTATCAGCCTGTTTATTCGTCGGCTTTCCGCCGCGGGGCTTTCCACGATGCAGATCTGCTTCGTTCGTTTGTTTTTTGCCGCGCCGGTACTCGTGATCGTTGCTTTGATATTTTCGCCCAAGCATATGCGCATTCGCTGGAAGGATATTTGGATCTTTTTCGGCACGGGCGTCGTAAGCATCTTTCTTTTTAACTTCTTTTACTTTTATACCATCATTCATTCCGAAGCGTCCATCGCCGGGGTGCTTTTATATACGTCGCCCATCTTCGTGATGTTGCTTTCCACCGTTTTGTTTAAGGAAAAGGTCGGGGTGAAAAAGCTCATTTCGCTTGGTTTGACCTTCGTCGGATGCGTTTTGGTATCGGGGGTGATCGGCGGAAAGATGTCTCTTCGTCCCATCGTCGCGCTGATCGGCGTGCTTTCCGGCTTCTTCTATGCGTTGTATACGATCTTTGGCGCCATAGGACTCAAGCGCTACGATCCTCTTACCGTTACGGCGTATACCTTTTTGTTTGCTTTCGTAGCGGCGCTTCCGTTTGGCGACGTACGCGGAACGGTCACCGTCCTTTTCAAAACGCCCACCCTTTTGTTGTGGGGGGCGGGGATAGGTATCGTTTGCACGGTGTTGCCGTACTTCTTCTATACTTGGGGTTTGAAGCGGGTGGAAGCTTCGCGCGCGTCCATCATCTCGGCGGCGGAGCCTTTGGTCGCCGCGCTTGTAGGCATCTTCCTTTACGGAGAAAGGCATAATCTTTTGAAGATACTCGGCATCATCGCCGTGCTTGCCGCTATCGTTATTTTAAACCTTCCGCGCCGCGTGCCGAAGAAAAAGCCCGTCGCGGAGCCGCAACCGCAACTTGGGGAAAATATTCCCGAACCGTTGGACGAGGAAGAACTTGCCGAAGCACATCAACAGATGGATGAAAAATTGATCGAAGCAGGTACGCCCTGCGTGGAAGAGGTGGTGGAAAACAGGGTGCAAAGCGATGCGCTGCCGCCCACGTCGGAAGAGAACGATCCCAACGTCGAAAAGTAACAAAAAAGCGCTTTACCGATAAGGCAAAGCGCTTTTTTTGTTGCAAAACTATTTTTCGCTCGATCGATTGACGGCGAATCCTATCACGCCCGCGGCGACGAAGACGACGGCGCCTACGACGAAGCCGATGCAAACTTCCTTCCAAGCAACGTCGGCTTGCGAAAGAATGGTCATACGACCGTCCAACCAATATTCGGGCAAGTTGATCTTATCCGATTTGATCGCAGTATCCGCAAGAGAAAGCAATAGCCCGACGAGTAACGGCCCGATGATGGAAACGGCAATGCTCGTGCCCGTCTTTTTGAACGCGATCGCTATCGTAAAGTAAACGGCAACGTAAGCAAGCAGGACCACCAGTTCCGCAAGGACGGATCCGACGTAATTGTTGCCCGGCGTTCCGATCTTGCCGAACATCGCTTTCCCCATCGCAAAGGAGAAGAGGGCGCAAGCCAAAATCATGATGATCCCCGCCGTAAAAGCGGAAACGCACTTGGCAAAAAATACGTTATCACGAGAGATCCCTTTGGAATATACGTTTTTGATCGTATCGCTTGTGTAATCTTCCGTCACGAAGATGGAAAGGAAGATCGCCAAGATCATGGTCAGAGAAGAGGACGCAACGTTTTTCAACATGGAAAATGAAGTGGGCGTTTGAAGCATAGCCAGCTCCGCCATCCCCGCGTAATCCGAGGAAGTTTCCGCCATGTTGAGAAGCATTTTTGTCGTGGCGGCGCTGATGACGATCATCACGAGAGCGATCGCCAAACAAACATAAAAGGATTTTGCCCGAAACAGGCGACGAAATTCAAGACGCAGTAAGTTTGCCATATCAGTTACCCAACCTTTTGATAAAGTATTCTTCAAAGCCGTTGCTGTGTACGGAAAGTTCCGAGACGGCAAGTCCCGCCTTTACCAAAGCGGTGTTGATCTCGGCGGCGCGGTCGATCCCCTCTTTAAGAAGGATGGATGTCCTTTTTACTTTGAAGTCGGAGAAGCCCATTTCCGTCAATATGGCGGCGGTTTTTTCAAGATCGTCTGTGACAACCTTCAACCCGTCGTGACATCTGGCGGTCAGTTCCGCGGCGGAGATCTCCTCCACGAGTTTGCCGTCGTTGATGATGCCGTACGAAGTTGCTATCTTGCCAAGCTCGTCGAGCAGGTGACTGGAAATCATAAAAGTCACGCCTTTTTCTTTGTTGAGTTTGATGATCAGGTCGCGGATCTCCTTGATCCCGGCAGGGTCCAGCCCGTTGATGGGTTCGTCCAAGATCAAAAGTTCCGGATTACCGAGAAGGGCGATGGCGATGCCGAGGCGCTGCTTCATTCCGAGAGAGAAGGCGCCCGCTTTTTTGCTTCCCGTGTTGCCGAGACCGACGAACGCTAAAAGTTCCTTGATCTCATCGTCCGTGCCGCCCGCAAGATAAGAAAAGCGCTTCATATTCTCTTCCGCCGTGCAGTTTTTGTAAATGCCCGGCGCTTCGATCAAAGAGCCGATGCGGCGGCGCTCGGCGGCAAGATCCTTGGATCCGAAGAGGGTGATATCCCCCTCCGACGGTTCGATGATGCCGAGGATCATCTTCATTGCGGTGGTCTTGCCCGCGCCGTTTTTGCCGATAAGACCGTAGATCGCACCTTTTTCAACGTGCAGATTCGCTTTGTTTACGGCGATCTTACCCGGGAATCGTTTTGTCAGAGATCGCGTTTCGATCACGCATTCCATAAAAGCCTCCGTCTTGACAAATCTGTTTTTTGACTTTATTATATAGGGGGCAAGTTGACTTGTCAACAAAACGGGAGGCGAGTAGAATGAGTGTCAGCAGGCAAAACAAAGCCGCGATCATGAATTCGGTGGAGAATTCTTTGATCGCTCTTATGAAGGAAAAACCGTTCAACAGTTTTTCCATTCGTGAACTTTGTGCGTCGGCAGGCGTCGGCAGATCCAGTTTTTATCGTTATTACGCTACAAAGGAAGACGTGGTGATCTCTTTGTTGATGCGAAAGTGGTACGTCTATTGCGATATCCACGGCTACAATGAAAAGAACATCGTTTCTTTGGATAGCGGGGTGCATTTTATTCGTCATTATTATGAGGAAAGAGAGTTTTTCGATCTCTTTTACAAAAACAAACTCGATAGGGTCTACCCTATGCTTTTTGAAAAACATATTCGTGAGAGCAATCTCTTGGACCACTACAAAGCGTCTTTCTTTGCGTACGGCGTTCTCGGTATGGTAAAAGATTGGTGGATCCGCGGTTTTGTCGAGACGCCCGAAGCGTTGATCGGTGTGCTTCAGATCTTGTTTTCCAAAAGATAATTGTCGGTTTAAAAATTTTTCACTTTATCACGCTAAATTGCTTTACAAGGAGCTTTTTGCGTGTTATAATAAGCCCACGCTGAAATGGGCGTAGTTTTGATAAAAGGAGAATAAAAATGAAAAAGGTTATTATAACTGTGCTTTTGATCGCAGTTCTCGTCGCAAGCTGCTTGGTAGCTTTTGCCTCTTGCAACAAGAAGGAAGACTGGGAATACATCCAAAACAAAGGTACTTTGATCGTCGGCGTTACGGATTACGAGCCGATGGACTATCAAGATGCTTCCGGCAAATGGATCGGTTTCGACGCGGACGTTGCCAGGGCGGTCGGTGAAAAACTCGGCGTTAAAGTGGAGTTCGTTGAGATCGACTGGGATGAAAAGATCGTGGAATTGAAGTCCAAAAAGATCGACGTTATCTGGAACGGTATGACCGTGACGGAAGAGCTCGGCAAGGAAATGGATTTCTCGTATTCCTACGCAAAGAACAGTCAGGTCATCGTTACCAAATCCGCAAATCTCGAAAAGTATTCCAGCGCAGCCAAAGTCACTTCGGAAAACGCTAAGATCGCGGTAGAGGGCGGCTCGGCGGGCGAGACCGTTGCCAAGGATACTTTTAAGGATTTGACCGTTGTGGACGTGCAAGGTCAGGTCAACGCTTTGACCGAAGTCAAGATGGGTACCTCCGATATCGCCATCGTCGACTATACGCTTGCGGCAAGCAAATGCGGCGTAGGCAACTTTGCGGATCTTGCCGTCGTTCCCGGCGTGGAATTTGAAGAGGAAGAGTTTGCCGTAGGTATCAGAAAGGGCAGCAAGTTGACCGAGAAGATCAACGCCGCTCTCGTTGAGCTTTACAACGACGGTACCATTGAGACCATTCGTCAAAAGTACGATCCGGATGCCATTGCGCTTCTTGATCTTTCCAAAGCAAAATAATTTATGACTTTCGTAGACGTTTCACTTAGACTCCTGGAGGGGTTCGGCACCACTTGCTTGCTTTTTGTCGTAACGCTCGTCGCCGCGCTCCCCTTGGGGTTGATCGTTGCCTTCGGGTCAATGTCACGCTTCAAGCCTTTACGCTATGTCGTAAAGGCTTTTGTGTGGATCATTCGCGGTACGCCTTTGATGCTCCAGGTGTTCGTCGTGTTTTATATCCCGTCGCTTGTTTTCAACATCCCGATGAATTCGCGTATCATGGCAGTCATCATTGCTTTCATCATCAATTACGCGTGTTATTTTTCGGAAGTTTATCGCGGCGGTATCGAAAGCATCAGCAAAGGGCAATACGAAGCGTGCGCCGTATTGGGCATGACAAAGTCGCAAGCCTTTTTCCGCGTGGTTTTGCCGCAGGTCGTTAAGCGTATTATCCCGCCTATGAGCAACGAGATCATTACCTTGGTGAAAGATACGTCTCTCGCTCGCGTGATCGGCGTTATCGAGTTGATCCGTTCTTCAGAAAAGATCCTTACTTCGTACGGTTTGATTTGGCCGCTGTTCTATGCCGGCGCGTTCTATTTGATTTTCAACGGGCTGCTGACCCTCCTTTTCGGCTTTATCGAAAAGAAGATGGATTACTACAAGGTATAAGGAGGGCGTATGGCGATACTGGAAGTAAAAGGTATAAAAAAGAATTTCGGTTCGACCGAAGTTTTAAAAGGCATCGATTTCTCCTTGAAGAAGGGGGAAGTCATTGCGATCATCGGGTCGTCGGGCAGCGGCAAGACGACGCTTCTTCGTTGCTTGAATTTTTTGGAGTTTGCGGACGAAGGGACGATCTCCGTTAAGGGAAAGTTGCTCTACGACGGCGCGGCGGAAAAGATCGCCAAGAAAAAACTCAAAAATAACGATAAACTTTTAAGGCGTCAACGTTTGCATTTCGGCTTGGTTTTTCAAAACTTCAATCTTTTCCCGCACAAAACGGTGATGGCAAATCTGCTTCTTGCTCCGTCCTTGCAATTGAAGAGTGATCTCCGCGCGGCAAAGCGGGCGGAAAAGGAGATGGCTCGCGCCCTCGCCAAAGCTCAGACCGAAGAGGAAAAAGCGGAGATCAAAACGCTTTTTGCCGAAAAGACCAGGCGTACCTACAAGGATATGGATCAACTTCGCTTAAAGGCGGAGGCGACCCTTCGTCGCGTAGGGCTTATCGACAAAAAGGACTACTATCCTTGCCAACTTTCGGGCGGACAACAACAGCGCGTGGCGATCGCTCGCGCCTTGGTGATGAACCCCGATATCCTTTGTTTTGACGAGCCGACCAGCGCTCTCGATCCCGAGCTTACGGGCGAAGTCTTAAAGGTTATTCGTGAACTGAAGGACAGCGATACCACGATGATCGTGGTCACGCACGAAATGGAGTTTGCACGCGACGTGGCGGATAAAGTCATCTATATGGCAAACGGCGTCATTGAGGAAGCGGGCACGCCGGAAGAAGTCTTTTTGCACCCCAAGAGCGAAAAAACGAAGGCTTTTCTCACTTCGAGGCACAACGCTTCGCAACCAGCGGAAGCCACCGACGTACAAGACTGAACAAACAGCGCGCAAGCGCTGTTTTTCATTCTCCCATACGTTTGACACAGGGGTAGGGGTGTGGTAGAATACTTTTATCAAATTTTGAGGTGAGATCATGGCTTGCGATCATAATTGCGACAGTTGCAGCGAAAACTGCGGCGAAAGAAAGGGCGGCATTGAAAAAGAGCGCCTGCACGAGCTTTCCCGCGTGAATAAAGTCATCGGCGTCATCAGCGGCAAAGGCGGCGTCGGTAAGTCCCTCGTGACCTCTTTGATGGCGGTCGCAATGCAGCGCCGCGGCTATCAAGCCGCCATTATGGACGCGGATATCACCGGTCCGTCCATTCCGCGCGCGTTTGGCGTCAGCGGGGCGGCGTACGGGGATGAAAGCGGCATCCTGCCGATGCAAAGCGCCTTTGGGACGCAGATCATGAGCATCAACTTTTTGCTTGAAAACGAGACCGATCCCGTCGTATGGCGTGGGCCCGTGCTGGCGGGGATGGTCAAAAATTTTTGGACGCAGGTGATCTGGAAGGACGTCGATTATATGTTCGTGGATATGCCTCCCGGCACCGGCGACGTGCCTTTGACGGCAATGCAGTCTCTTCCGTTGGACGGCGTTATCGTCGTCACCACGCCGCAAGACCTCGTGGAGATGATCGTCAAAAAGGCGGTCAAGATGACCGAACTTTTAAACGTGCCCATCGTTGGTTTTGTGGAGAATATGTCCTATTTCAAATGTCCGGATTGCGGCAAAAAGCACCGTATCTTTGGGGAAGGGAAGGCGGAAAAGATCAAAAAGGAAACGGGCAAACCGGTGGAGGAATTACCCATCGATCCCGAGATCGCATCCCTTGCGGATCACGGCAAGATCGAGCTCGTCGAGCAGGAGCTGCTTACCTCTCTTGCGGACGCGGTGGAGAAGTTGTAAGACGGTTTTCTTCCGTAATATCCGCAATTTTAAGCAAAGAAAAAGTCGGCTCCTCGCCGACTTTTTTGATTGAATTGTGACTTGCAATTATGCGTTGAACGCGTCTTTGTAAGCTTTGCCGAACTTAAGAACGGGCTTCTTGCTCGCAGCGATCTTGATTTTTGCGCCGGTAGCGGGGTTGATACCCTCCTTCGCGGGAACGTCCTTGAGTTCAAAGGTGCCGAAACCGACGAGAGACACTTTGTCTCCGCCCTTGATAGCACCGGTAACTGCATCGATGAAGGCATCCAAAGCCTTGCCGGCCTGCGCGTTGGAGATTTCAGCCTGTGCGGCGATTGCTTTCACTAATTCGGTTTTTGTCATTTGATTTACCTCCCTTTGACAAAAATTGTTATCTTGATTATATCATACAAAATCTTGCGTGTCAATAGGGGATTTTTAACTAAATGTTGTGTTCGGCGCGCGCATGCGTTATAATAGAAAAGGAAAAAACAAAAAGCACCCAAATTCGTGCAAAAGTGAGGATAAATATGAAACGTAACGTGGTTTTTACCGGGACGCTTGACGCGGAAGAACGTCTGACCGTGATGCGCTTTGCTTTGGAGATCGGCAACAAGGCTACCTGCCGTACCAATTGTCTGTTGCGTCCTTTGACGGGCGCCTTGTTGGAGAGCGCCTTCCGCGAGAGGGAAAGCAAGATCGAAGAGCGTGAACGCGCCTATATCGAACGGGTGCGCACCTTTGACCCCGCCAAAGCTTCGCCCGAGCTCAAGTCCTTCCTCGGGGAAGTCACGAGCGAAAGCTACGGCAAGTATATTGCGGAACTGATCAAGCAGGAAGAGGAAGCCAAAACATCCCTTCGCCGTTCCTACCATATTACGGTGGATTTTGCCGACCTCAACAGTGAGGATGAAGTCTTTCACAACGGCTTATCTCCTCGCGTGACCTTCGGCGACACCAACGAATTGCACGAGGAATGCTCCTTTGCTTTAACGCGGGAGATCAAGGACGCTTTACAGGATTCTTCCCTCGGCGGCGACCCCGAGGAAGGGTTTGATTACGGCGCTTTTTACCTTGGCAAGACGCCTTTGATGTACGAGGATCTTACGGTGTACGACGGAGAGGAAGTCATTCTCTCCACCGTTTCGCACGAAGGGATCATGGATCTGTTCCTCTCGGAAGAGGATCTCAGGGCGTTTGCCGGCTTTGAACTCAACAAGGCGCGCAATTTCAAGATCGCAAAGAAACTGCTTTCCTAAGCCCGTTGACACGCGCGGGCGCGGAGCGTATAATAATACCGTCTTTTTAGGAGGTTTACCGTGAAAAAAATCATTATCAGCGTTTTGTGCGTTTTGATCGTTCTCGTCGTCGCCGTGGTGGGCGTTTTCGGCGCGATGGGATACTATTCCTATATCGGTATTCCCGACAAGGCGGAAGA
>DMCI01000106.1:323-1960 GCA_003445835.1 Clostridiales bacterium | reverse complement strand
CCCCCGCCGTTGCGGAGGACGGCTCCTTGGTCTTTATGAGCGCCAATATCCGCAGGCAGGAAAAGTTTTTCAGCTTCAGCAAAATGGATATCGGCACCCACCGTTGGTGGAAGAGGGCGCAGTATTATTTGGAGAACGTCAAGACCGTCGCCCCCGACGTCCTCGGCGCGCAGGAAGTGCAAGCCGGACAGTACGAGTTCTTGAAGGAGCATCTCGTGGGTTACGCAAGCGTCGTCGCTTATCGTGACGAGCGCGGGCATCGCTCCGAGTCTTGCCCGATCTTCTATAATGAAAAGCGCTTTGAGCTTTTGGACAGCGGCACTTTTTGGCTGTCCGACACGCCCGACAAGATGAGCAAGTACGAGGAGAGCGACGAGTATCGCATCACCACCTTCGTCAAACTTAAGGATAAGTCCACCGGCATCACCATTGCCGTCTACAATACCCATCCCGATTGGACAAGCGTGGAAGCAAGGATCAAACAGCTTTCCGTGACGGCGGAAAGGGCAAAGGCAAGCGATGCGGATAAGATCGTCGTGCTCGGCGACTTCAATTCCGAAAGGACGCTTCCCGGCGGCAGCGAAGGCTTGGCGCCCATCGAAGAGTTTTTGAAGGACAGCAAGACCTTTGCGGGCATGCAAGACTACGGCGCCACCTTCAACGGTTACGATATGGATCCCGACGGCCCGATGGGCTTGGACTATATCTTCCTGCCCGAGGATACCACCGTGCTTGCGGTGGGTAAGGTAGACAAGGTCTACGGCGGCGTTTATCCCAGCGATCACTATCCCATTTACGCCAAAGTGAAGTTCTGATGAGACCGTACGGCTTTTTTACCAAACTCAAATATTCGCTTTCCCGCAAGAAGGTCTGCGCGCCCCAAAGAGCGGGCGAGATCGTTTTTGCAAGCTACAACATTCGCTTTTTCAACGACGACCGTGACCAAGGCAAAAAGCATTGGTATCGTCGCGCGCCGTATTGCTTAAAAAATATGGAGACGCTTTCCGCCGATATCTTTTGCTTTCAAGAGGTCAAGCCCCCGCAGTTTGCCTTTTTGACAAGACACCTTTTTGGGTACGATAGCGTCGTAAGGTATCGTGACGACGCGCCCAACAGCGAAGCTTGCCCGATCTTTTTCAGCAAAGAGCGCTTTGAACTTTTGGACAGTGGCACCTTTTGGCTTTCCGAAACGCCCGATCACGTCAGCAAAAGTTGGGGCAGCACGCACAACCGCATTGCCACCTTTGCAAAACTCCGCGACCGTGACGGTAAGGAATTTACCGTTTACAACGTACACCCCGATTACATTGTGGAAGATACTCGCATCCGTCAACTGAAAGTCCTTGCGGATAAGATGGAAGAGCGGGGCGGCACGGTGATCCTTGCGGGGGATTTCAACGCCGTAAAAGGGGAACCTTGTCTTTTGCCGTTTGAAGAAAAACTTTGCGACAGCAAGGACTTCCTCGGCAAGACATTCGGAGCCACCTTCAACGGTTTCGGTACGAGTGAGGAAGATGACGTTACGCAAGGCATTGATTTTATCTTTTTGCCAAAGGACGCGACTGTCGTTGAAACCGACGTTTTGAAGACCGTTTTTAACGGTGTGTATCCCAGCGACCATTACCCGATCTACGCAA
>DMCI01000106.1:0-223 GCA_003445835.1 Clostridiales bacterium | reverse complement strand
CTTTCACTATTGACGAAAGAGGCCTTTTTATAGTAAAATAAAAAAAGCGCAATGATCTGCGCAAAGATCACGTAAAGGAGAATAATTATGGCTAAATGGATCTGTCCCGTATGCGGTTACGTTCACGAGGGAGACGCAGCTCCCGAGTTCTGCCCGGTTTGCAAGGTTCCCGGCAGTAAATTCAACAAGCAGGAAGAATCCGCCTTGACTTGGGCGGCGGAGC
>DMCI01000153.1 GCA_003445835.1 Clostridiales bacterium | reverse complement strand
CCTCACGCTTTAAGTATTCCGCCCAAACGTCAGAGAAGGGAAGCATCTTTACGCCTTCTTGTTCCACCATCAAACGGGTGAAGTCGCCGTCGTCTTGCAACTTTTTCAAGCGGGCGTTGGGGAGGAGAAGGGCGTACAAAAGCGCCTTTTGCATTGCGCGTTCGCCCGTGACCCAAGCGGAAATGCGGTTGATCGATGCGTCGAAGTAGTCGAGTCCGATCAAAACTTTGTCCGTCGCGTCGTTGCGGACGATCTCTTTGGCGATCTCCTTAAGTTCGTCTTCAAACAGCACCACGTGGTCGCTGTCCCAACGGACGGGGCGGGTGACGTGGAGGGCTACTTTGTCGTAGAAGGCGAGGAGGGACGGAATCTTATCCGACACCACCTCGGTCGGGTGGTAGTGCCCGTTGTCAAGCAAGCAACAAATGCCGCGCGTTGCGGCGTAGTTTTGGTAAAATTCGTTGTTGCCGACGGTGTAGCTTTCCACACCGATGCCGAACACTTTGCTTTCCACAGCGGGGATCACCCACTTTTTGTCGTAGGAACAAAGGATCTCGTCCAAGGACTTTTTCAAGCGGAGGCGGGGCCCCAATCGATCGGACGGGACGTCTTTAAAGCCGTCGGGGATCCAAATGTTGACCAAGCAGGGCTTATTGAAGGCTTTGCCCATTTCCGCGGCGATCTCCAAACTACGCTTGCCGTGCTCCACCCAAAAACGGCGGACGTTTTCATCGGGGGAGGAGAGGGTCAAGCCGTCTTTCATCATCGGATGCGCGAAGAAGGTGGGGTTGAAGTCCACGCCGTCCAACCCGATGGACTTGGCAAAAGTCACCCATTTTTCAAAGTGCTTATAAGAATACTTGTCACGGTCGATCTTGCCTTTGTCCTCGCCGAGGAAGGCGTAGCAAGCGTGCACGTTGAGTCTCTTTTTGCCGGGCATCAAAGAGAGCGCCTTTTTGATGTCTTCAAAGAGTTCTTCCGGCGTGGTGGCACGCCCGGGGTAGTTGCCCGTCGTTTGAATGCCGCCGGACAGAGAATCCGCGCCGTCGAAGCCGATCACGTCGTCCCCTTGCCAACAATGTACCGAAACGGGAATGTTTTTAAGAGCCGCAAGGGCGGCTTCCGCGTCCACGCCCGCAGCGGCGTAGATCTCTTTTGCGCTTTGGTATCTATCCATTGATTTGTACCTCCGTTATGTCGAATGATTGTTTGATGATATTCCTTGCAACGTCGAGATCTTTGATCTCGCCCGTGCCGATCATTTGTGCGATCAAGTTGCCTATCGCCGTCGCTTCCACGGGGCCCGCCGTGAGGGTCTTGCCCGTAGCGAGGGCGGTCATTTCGTTCAAAAAGGCGTTTTGACACCCGCCGCCGATGACGTGCAGGGTATCGTAGGTTTTGCCCGTTGCGTTTTCCAGCTCCTCAAGAGCGGTCTTGTAAGCGTCCGCAAGGCTCAAAAAGATCACGCGCGCCATCGCGCCGACCGAGAGTTTTCCGAGGACGGACTCGATCTCCGCGATCATGCTCTTCGGGGCAAGAAAGCGGGGGTCGGCAACGTTCAAACGACGGTTTTCGTCGCTGAGTCTTGCAAGATCGGCAAGCTCCGCAAAGGAGTATTTGTCACCGAGTTCCTTCTTGACTTGTTGGATCATCCACAAACCGATGATGTTCTTTTGAAAACGGAAGGTAAAGTCCACGCTTCCTTCGTTGGAATAGTTGTACGACATTGCCGTTTTATCGGTATGCGCGGCTTTTTCCGTCACGCCGAGGAGGGACCAAGTCCCGGAGGAAAGATAGGGCGCGCCGTCCGAAACGGGCGCTGCCAGCACCGCGCTTGCCGTATCGTGGGTGGCGGGCAGGACGACGGTCGCCGTGTAACCGACTGCGTCCGCGACTTCCTTTTTGAATTTGCCGACGACGGTGCCGGGTTGCGAAAGGCCGCCGAACAGTTTTTCGGGCAAAGAAAACGCGGTAAGGATCTCCTTATCCCATTCGTGCGTAACGGCGTTTACCATCCCCGTCGAAGTGGCGTTGGTATACTCTTGCTTTTTGACGCCCGTTAAACGGTAATGGAAGTAGTCGGGCAACATCAAAAAGCTTTCCGCGTCGCGGATGCGACCGGTCAAAACGTCGTCGTAAAGTTGATAGAGGGTGTTGAAAGGGGCGTATTGAATGCCCGTTTTTGCGTACAGGCGGGGGAAGTCCATCACAGCGTGCGCCTTTTGTTTGACGTTGGCGCCGCGTTCGTCTCGATAGGAGTAAACGCCGCCGATCACCTTGTCCGCTTTGTCCAAAAGGACGTAGTCCACCGCCCAAGTGTCGATGCCGACGTAATCGGGGGTGAAGCCCGCTTCTTTTGCCGCTTTGAGTCCCGCAAGGATCTCCGCAAAAAGGCGATCTTCTTCCCAAAACAGTCTGTCGCCCACCCGCTTTGCGCCGTTGGGGAAGCGATAAACTTCTTTTAGGAAAAGCTTGCCGTCTTTAAGACAGCTGACGATATGTCTCCCGGAAGAAGCGCCGATATCCACGGCAAGGTAGACGGTTTTTGCGTTGTCGGTTTTGGGCAAATGATTTTTCATAGTTTAGATTATATCATAAACCATAAAACAAGGGTAACGATTTTACTTGATTGTCCGATTTAAAAAGGAAAATTATTTTTACCGTCGCTTTCGGGAGCGTAAAAAAAGACGGATATCCCTTTTTTCAGGTGGCGGCGGCGAGTTTTCGCATACGGCAGGAAGTTTATTCGTTTCTGTTGGATTTTTCCGACAAAATCGCTCGTTATGCGAAATAAAATTTTCTATCAAAAATATTTCGCCGATTATTGACAAAAAGCGAAAAATAAGGTATAATTTTGAAAGGTTTACTATCAATTGAGAGTTCAACAGCTGAAGATTTATCGATTTTCGGAGGAAACGATATGGGAATTAAAGATATAAGAAGAAGTTTTATTTTGGAACGTACCATTCGCTTGTTCTGCGCGTCGTCTATCGCCGAGGTGAAGATCAAGGACGTTGCCGCCGCTTGCAGTATCGGTGAAGCTACTTTTTATCGTTACTTTTCAAAAAAGACGGGTTTGATCGTCGCTTGCGCGATGAAGTTGCAAGAGAAGGTCGAAAAGTATTTCAGTATCGAATGCGACGGAAACGGGTATGAAAAACTTTCGCGTTTCTACTATCGTTTCTTTGAGATTTTTGCCGAGCATCAGGAGTATTATCGCTTCTTGAGCGAGTTCGATTCCTACTGCATCAGGGAGGAAGTCAAGGAACTTGACCAGTATTCCGACGGTTTGGACGTTTTCAAAAAGCAGTTTGACGACGCTTACAAAGCCGGCATTGCGGACGGCAGCGTCAAAAAACTTTGGGATTCGGATCTTTTCTACTACTCGACGACGCACGCCATGCTCTCGCTTTGCAAGAAGCTTGCGTCCGAAGCGTACATCGTCAGGCAGGATAACCTCACCGACAAGCGGCAAGAGATCCGCACGGTCATAGAAGTTATTTTGAATTATTTACGCAACGAATAAGACGGGCGGCGGGGCTTCCCGCCGTTCTTTTTAATACAACGAAGGAGAAAGTATGATCGTAGCAATTACCGGCGCAAGCGGTAATATGGGCAAAGAAACGGTAAAAAGCCTTTTGGAAATAAGCGCCGTTACCACGCTCAGAATGCTTGTCAAGCGCGACAAGCCTTCCGTTAAGCACGCAAAAGAAGTCAAAAAACAATACGGCGATCGCGTCGAGATCCTTTACGGCGACGTCCGCAACGCCGAAGATTGTTTCGCTTTGGTAAACGGCGCCTCTTACGTTTATCATTTGGCGGCGGTGATCCCGCCTCTTGCCGATCACCAAACGGAAAACGCCGTGACCACCAACTACGACGGCACGGTCAATATGGTCGACGCGACCGTTCGCGCGGGCAACACCGCAAGATTCGTTCATATTTCCACCGTCGCCCTTTACGGCAACCGCGACGAGAAGCACCCGTGGGGCAGGGTGGGCGATCCTTTGATCACCTCTCCCTTCGATCTGTACGGTACGAGCAAACTGCGCGCGGAAAGGTATCTTTTGGATTCCGACCTCGCTCATTGGGTCGTACTTCGTCAAACGGGCGTTTTGTACGACAATATGTTGATGGCAAACGTCTCGGACGGATTGATGTTCCACACGCCGTGGAACGTACCCATCGAGTGGGTGACGGCAAAGGATTCCGGGACGCTGATGAAAAACATCCTTATTCAAACCGAGCAAACGGGCGAAGAGGATTTTTGGCAAGGTATTTACAACATCGGCGGCGGCGCGGGATGCCGTCAAACGGGGTACGAAACTTTTGACGACGGCTTCAAGTTGATCGGCGGGTCGGTCAAAAGCTTTTTCGATCCCGATTGGAACGCGACGAGAAACTTCCATTGTTTTTGGTTTTCCGATTCCGATCTGCTGGAAGAAAGATTCCACTTCCGCAGTCAAAGTTGCAAGGACTTTTGGCAATGGTTTTCGGATGCGCACAAGGTGTATCGCGCGGGACGCGCTATGCCCGCGCCCGTGTTAAAACGGCTTGTGATCGCTCCTCTTTTGAAAAACGACAACGCCCCCGCGTATTGGCAAAAGCACGGGGACGAGCCACGCGTTTTCGCCGCGTACGGAAAGGCGAAACCGTCGAAAAAATGGGAAGAAACGCATCTTCTTTGCGAGGATGAAAAGTACGAGGAGATCAAGTCCTACGACAAGCGCTTCGACCTTCCGCACGGTTACGACGACAAAAAGCCTCTTTCGGAGATCACCCAAGAGGATGCGGCGCAGGCGGCGGCGTTCCGCGGCGGCGCCTTGGTGGGCGGCTTTGAAAAAGGACGGATCTACGACAAAGTGATGTGGCGTTGCGCCGAAGGGCACACCTTCGTTTCTTCCCCCTTCACCGTATTGAAAGGCGGGCATTGGTGCCCCGTTTGTTCGGAGCCGGACCGCGAATGGCGTTTTGATCTTCTTGCAAAGACCAACGAACACATTGCCGCGGTATGGTACGATACGCACGAAAAAGACGAAAATCGCATTTACCGCTTTGACGAGCGGGGAAAGGCGCAAATGGAGGAAGTCGAATGATCGAAATACGCGTTTTCTCAGGGACGGGCAACACGCTGAAATGCGCGGAGCGGATGAAGGATCGTTTGATGGAACTCGGGGAGGAGTGCGTTCTTTCTTTGATCGAATCGGGGAAGGAAATCCTTTCCGCCTTGCCCGACACCTTGATCGTCGGCTATCCGATCCACGGCTTCAATATGCCGTACAACGTTATGGATTTCGTAAAAGGCTTGCCTTCCGTCAAGGGGACGCCTAGGGAGAAATCCGTCAAAGTTTACTTTTTGAAAAGTTCGGGCGAACCGCTTCGTATCAACAACAATTCTTCTCACGCCGCGGCAAAGATCTTAAAGAAAAAGGGATACGTCGTTTTGGGTGAATTCCATTACGTTATGCCGTACAATATGATCTTCCGTCATACGGACGAACTTGCCGCAAAAATGTATCTTGCGGCAAAAAAACGCGTCGTAAAGGACGCGGAGACGATCGCCCGCGGGGAAGAACATTTTATCAAGAGGACCTTCGGCTCGCTCCTTGCCAGCGGCGTTTGCAAAGTGGAGCGCCCGGGGATGCGCTTCAGCGGCAGGTTTTTCAAGGTGGATGAAAAAAAGTGCGTGCATTGCGGCAAGTGTGAAAAAAGTTGTCCCGTGGGCAACATCAAGATCAAAGACGGCAAGTTTACCTTTGGCAAAATGTGCGTCGGCTGTATGCGCTGTTCCTTCCTTTGTCCGACTGACGCTTTTACCATCGGCATTATGAATTGTATGCGGGTCAACAAAAAGTACGACTTCAACGCCGACGCCTCCAAAGCGGAGATCTGCAACTATTGCAAAAAATCTTACGAACGATACTTCCTTGAAACCGAAACGAAGTATTGAGGTAAAAAAAGGCTTCGCGTTTCGGTGGTGCAAATTAGGGAG
>DMCI01000159.1:1853-3405 GCA_003445835.1 Clostridiales bacterium | reverse complement strand
CGGGGACTTTGGCGACGTAATCGCGGTGACTCATCCAGGAAACGCTTTGTTTGGGCACGTCCTTAAACAACGGAGAGGGCTTTACGTTCAAAAGCACCTTGCCGTACTCCCCCGACTCCTCCGCCGAAGTGATGGCGCCGCCCGCAAGGTAACCCATCAGTTGCATCCCGTAACAAATGCCGAGGACGGGGATGCCCGCCTCCAAAATATCGGAGGTGAAAGAGGGCGAACCCTTTTCATAAACGCTGTTGGGGCCACCGGTAAAAATGATGCCGGTGTAGCCTCGGGAAACGATCTCCGCCGTGGTGATCTTGTTGTAGGGCACGACTTCCGCGTATACGCCGCGCTCTCTGACGCGACGCGCGATCAGCATATCGTACTGCCCGCCGAAGTCCAAAACGAGAATTTTATCCATAGTCGCTCCTTAGATGTTGATGTCGGCGGAGATTGTTTCACCCGACTCCGCAAGCGGACGGATCTTGTCAAGATAGGCTTTGGCTTGCGCCGCGCTTCTGCCGGTATACAGGACGGGATCGAGCATTTGCTCCATCTCCTCCGCCGTCATGCGGAAGGCTTTTTGCTTGGCAAGATCCCCAAGAAGATCGGGCGTTTCACCCTCGCGCATCATTTGTTTGGCGCGCACCGCCGCGGTGCGGACGAGTTCGTGCAATTCTTGCCTGTTGCCGCCGCGCTTGACGCCTTCCATCATCAAATTTTCGGTAGCAATAAAGGGAAGATATTCCTTGACGTGCTTCAAAACCACTTTTTCATTGACGGTAAGACCACCCGCCACGTCCGCGACTAGGCGCAACACAGCGTCCGCCGCGAGGAAGCCCTCGCCCATCGAGATGCGTTTGTTGGCGGAGTCGTCAAGGGTGCGCTCCAGCCATTGGGAAGAAGCCGTCATCGCGGCGTTCATAGAATCCGCGATCAAGTAGCGCGCAAGAGAACAGATGCGTTCCGCGTGCATCGGGTTGCTCTTATACGCCATAGCGGAAGAGCCGATCTGCTTTTTGCCGAAGGATTCCTGCGTTTCCCCATCGTGTTGCAACAGGCGGGAATCGGTGGCAAACTTCATTGCGCTTTCCGCAATGGAAGACAACACTTTCAAAATGCGTGAATCGGTCTTGCGGGTATAAGTCTGACCGCAAACGTCGTAGCAGGCGTTGAAGCCGAATTCCTTGGCGATGCGACGATTCATCTCGTCGATCTTGGCTTCGTCGCCGTCGTAAAGTTCCATAAAACTGGCTTCGGTGCCCGTGGTGCCGCGGCAACCGAGGAACTTCATATCCTCGATCAAGCGGTCGAGATCGGTGAGGTCGGTAACGAAATCTTGGAGCCACAAGCAAGCCCTCTTACCCACCGTGACCAATTGCGCCGGTTGGTAATGGGTGTACCCCAAAGTGGGAAGCGCCTTGTACTTATCCGCAAAAGCCCAAAGGGCTTTGATCACGGCAAGAAGTTCCTTTTTGACAAGAAGAAGCGCGTCGCGGTAGATAACGAGGTCGGCGTTGTCCGTCACGTAACAACTGGTTGCGCCGAGGTGGATGAT
>DMCI01000159.1:0-1680 GCA_003445835.1 Clostridiales bacterium | reverse complement strand
GCTTTGAGTTCCTCCACCTGCTCCGCCGTGATGGGCAGACCAAGCTCCCTTTCCGTCTTGGCAAGAGCAAGCCACAACTTACGCCAAGTGACGTAACGGGTATCGGGTGAAAACAAAGTGAGCATTTCTTTGGAAGCGTATCTTGCGGAAAAGGGGGATTCGTAACTATCTTTCATAATTCTCTCCTTATCGGGGTTGACACTTTTTTAAAAAACCATATTTTAATTTTATTAACTGCCGAAAACAGTGTCAAGCAATTACGCGCCCGCGCATAAAAAAAGACGACCTGCAGGTCGTCATTTTTATTTATAGGGGGTATCAACGAAGCGTTAACCGATGGGTTCTATTTGAATGGGTTCTCCGTCAAAGTCGACCTGTTCCTCATTCATAAAGAAGCTCACCGAAACTGCACTTTCGGCATCAAAGAGATAGGACCATCCATCATTTTGTTCCGTGCAGACAAAGCCGTTGAAGCCGTTTGTGCTTTGGACGTAGACCGTCACGCTGCACTCGGAGTCACCTTCCACCGTGATCAAGGGCGCGTCGTAGTACGACAGTTGCGAGGTACCTTTGTTTTCAATGAACAAAACGACGTTTTTCGTGGCGATGATATGAATGGGAGAGCCGCCGTCCTCCGCCACTGAGATGTCCACGTTGTCAAAGTCGATAAAGAAATTGATGGCAGAGCCATCTCCCCTGCCCTCGACGCCGTCGATGGTGTCGGAGAAGTTGTAGATCTCCAAGGCGGGCTTTTCATCGCTGTAAGAACCCGTCAAAATGATGCGGTTCATATTAGAACCGAAGAAGGGGGTGGCGCCTACGTCCTCACCCTGCGTATAATCGTAAGAACGCAGGAAGAGGGTGCCGTCACTCAGCGAGATGGTTTCATCGGAAACATCGGTATAAGTGACGCCGTTATAGGTTGCCGTGGCGACGTACTTGCCTTCCGCATTTTGCGTGATATCATCGGAGTCGACGTTGCAATAATCCTTTTCGCCGCAACGAGAACAGGTGAACTCCATATACGGGCAGGGGCCGCCGTCTTCCGCCCAGATCCAAAGATAGCTGTCGTAAACGTGACCCAAAGCCTCGACGGAAACTTCCTTTACGTCTTGATACAAGTTTTCATTGTAATAGACGCTTGCGTAATAGGTGATGGATCCGCCTCTTGTGCAAAGAGCTGCCTCGTCGGGGGATTCCATACCGAGTTCCGCATTGACGCGGTGCGATTTGTCGCAACCGTTTGCGCACGGGATAACGAGCTCGGCGGCGCTACAGGTGCCGTTTTGTTCCACCGTCCAATCAAATTCCGTCGTGGCATTGGGGTCGCTCAAGCTGTAGTCGTGACCGCGCGCCGTACCCTCAAAGACGAGGTCTTGCGTATCCGTATAGGTCTCGCCTTCCTGCGTAAAGCTTGCGGTGAAACGACGGAAAGCATCCGCTTCACAAGTTGGCGAAGAATCGGTGGAAGTAACGGTCACGCCTTCCGTAACGGTGACGACGTGCGTTTCGTCGTGAGAACAGACAAACACCGCTGCCGCCGTATAGCCCACGATCGTGGCGGGGACTTCATCCCCCGTTTGGACGCCGTCGCTGCCTGCGTCGCTTGTATGTACGCCCCCCTCGTCACCCGTATTGCCCGCGCCGTCCGCGGAATAGACGGGCGTCCACTCAAAGCCC
>DMCI01000121.1 GCA_003445835.1 Clostridiales bacterium | reverse complement strand
CTTGATTAAAAGTCAAGTGCTCTACCGGCTGAGCTAATGGGTCATACTACCGAACGAAAAAAATAATATCATTATTTGATTTTGTTGTCAAATAAAATTCCCTTTGTTTTTTATATATAAGCCAAAAAACCTCGATTATTTTTTAAAAATGTTTGCATTATCAAAAAAAGCGTTATATAATAGACTCCGACGATGGAGTATGGTGTAGTGGCAGCACATAGGCCTCTGACTCCTATGGTGTAGGTTCGATTCCTACTACTCCTGCCAAAAAGGTCTCGGATGCAGTTCCGAGATTTTTTTATATTTTCCCCCTTTTTGAAAACGCTTGCCTTGCTTTCCCCGCTTGTTTTATACTTTAGCTATGAAAAAGATCTTGAGCGCGATGCGCCGTGCGGTGCAGGATTTCAAAATGATCGAGGACGGGGATAAGATCGCCGTCGGCATCTCGGGCGGAAAGGACAGTTTAATCCTTTGCGAAGCGCTTTATTTGTACTCCAAGTTCTCACCCGAAAAGTTTTCTTTGATAGGCGTAAACGTCAATATGGGTTTCAAAGATACGTCGGAAGAGGAAATGGCTGCCCTTCGCGCCTATTTTGCGGCGCGTGAGATCCCCTTCTTTGAGGAAAAGACCGACATTGCGGAGATCATCTTCGACGTGAGGAAGGAAAGCAACCCCTGCTCCCTTTGCAGCAAGCTGAGGCGCGGCGCTCTTTGTTCCGTCGCCCACCGCGAAGGGGCAAACAAAGTTGCCTTGGGACACCACGCCGACGACGTGTTGGAGACTTTTCTCCTTTCCTTCATGCAGGAAGGCAGGCTTTCCACCCTTTCCCCCACCAGTTATCTGACCCGCACCGAAACCACCGTGATCCGTCCTCTTTTGTACGTGGATGAAAAGGATATCCGCGGCGCGGCGCGCAGGCTCGATCTCCCCGTCGTATTCAATCCCTGCCCCGCCGATAAGCACACAAGGCGTGAATTTATGAAAAAACTCGTGGAGGATCTCCGCGCGGAGATCCCCGACGTCCGCAAAAGCATGCTAAGCGCCATCACCCACCCGGAGCGCTTTAATCTTTGGAAGAAATAATCTTCTTTTTATCGCATTTTACTGTATTTTTGCCTTGTTTTCTCTCCGCCGCGAATATGGCGTTCTTCTTTGTTTTTGTCAAGGATCGCTTTGACCTCTTTGTAGGTTTTTCCGTCAAGCGACGGAAGGCGCACCGTCATATCGGTAAAGACCGTGGATTTGCTGACGCCGATCACGTTTGCCGCCTGTCGTACGGTGGCTTGTTTTTCAACGATGTAGGTCGCCGTTTCAAAAATTCTTTCTTTGATACTTTCTCTCATAAGCCCTCCACCATAAATGCTTATGTCGAAAAATGAAAAATAAGAAGTTATTTTGCGGAACTTGCAAAAAGACCGGCATTGACGCGCCACGCTCTTTGTAGTATGATAAAAGAAACCTGCTAAGCAGGTTTTGGGAGGCAATATGCAAAACAAAGTTGAAAAGCAAATCGATCTTTTAAACCAAAACGGCAATCTCCTTTGCCCCGGCTACGCCCTTTTTGAAGCCTGGAATTACGAGCGATCGGAGATACGCGCTTCCGCCCTGCGCATCAAGGAATGGGACTACTATTACGTCGGCAACCGTCACTTCGGCGTTGCTCTGACCATCGCGGACAACAGCTATATGGGACTTATCTCCGCCTCCCTTTTGGACTTTGACACCAAGTTTCAAGAGACAAAGAGCAAGATCGTACCCTTCACCTTCGGCAAATTTGCCCTGCCCCCTTCCGCAGACGTGGGAGAAACCTCCTACCAAAGCAAAAATCTTGATATGTTCTTCCTCGTAAACGAGGATGAACGGCACCTACGGTGCAACTTCCACAACTTCCACGACGGCAACTCCCTTTTGGTGGACGTAAAGCTCACCGACTTCCCGCAGGACAGGATGTGCATAGCCACCCCCTTCAAAAAAAGCGGACACTTTTACTTCAATCAAAAAATCAACTTGATGCACGCCACCGGCTACGTGCAAATGGGTGAAAAGTTTTACCCCCTTGGAGAAGACCCCCTCGATATGGGTTTATTGGACTGGGGCCGCGGCGTTTGGACGTACAAAAACACTTGGTACTGGAGCAGTTTGAACACCGTGCTGAGTGATGGCAGGAAGTTCGGTTTCAACCTCGGCTACGGCTTTGGCGACACCTCCGCCGCCACCGAGAATATGCTTTTTGTAAACGGCGTTGCGGATAAGTTGGAAGACGTGGTCTTTGACATTCCCAAAAAGCAGGACGGAAGCTTCGATTACCTCTCCCCTTGGAAGGTGACCTCTCCCGACGGACGGTTGGACCTCGTTTTCACCCCCATCCTCAACCGCGCGGCGAATATGAAAGTGTTGGTGCTTGCCTCGGATCAAAATCAGGTCTTCGGAAAGTTCTCCGGCAACGTGCGTCTATCAAGCGGCGAAACCGTCACCTTGGACGGCGACGTGGGGTTTGCGGAGCGCGTATTCAACAAGTGGTAATATGACCGTAGAGGAATGCTTCCGAAAGCTGGCTGCTTCCCCCTTCCGCAGTCGCTTCCACCTGACCCAAAAGGACAAGGACTACATAAAAAAGGTAGGGCTCCCAGCCATCCGCACCCACGCGGAAGACTTCGTGCGGGAGCGCCTTGCCCCCGCCCTTCCCAAAAACGACGGCAAACAAACGCCTATGCGGGGTCACCCCGTCTTTGTTGCGCAGCACGCCTGCGCCTGCTGTTGCCGCGG
>DMCI01000095.1:19818-20553 GCA_003445835.1 Clostridiales bacterium | reverse complement strand
ACACCATCGCCAACAACATCCGTTTTGGCAGTCCGGACACTCCGATGGAAAAGGTGATCGAGGCGGCAAAGAAAGCTTGTTGTCACGACTTCATCTCCGCCCTTCCCGACGGATACGACACCGTGATCGGTGAAGGCGGCTCCTCTCTTTCGGGCGGTGAAAAACAAAGGATATCCATCGCAAGAGCCATCCTCAAAGACGCCCCCGTCATCATTCTGGACGAAGCGACCGCTAACGTAGACCCCGAAAACGAACAGGATCTTATGAACGCCATCAAAGAATTGACCAAAAACAAGACCGTTTTGATGATCGCGCACCGTTTGAACACCGTGCGCCACGCGGATAAGATCTTTGTGATCGATCAAGGCAAAATCGCCGAAGAGGGAACGCACGACGAACTGATGAAAAAGGACGGTATTTATCGCCGTTTCATCGATGCAAGAGTGGAAGCCGTTTCCTGGAAAATAAGCTAACTTCCTTTCCTCCGCCTTTCAATGCACTAAACATCTTCCTTTCCTCACCATTGAAAGGCACAAAAAAAAGATCCGTCGAATCCCCTCGACGGATCTTTCTTTATCAAAGCATCTTTTTCAAAAACTCGCCCGTGTAACTGCCCTTGACTTCGGCAACTTCTTCGGGAGTACCCTCAGCGACGATCCTGCCGCCGCCGTCGCCGCCGTCCGGTCCGAGGTCGACGATGTAATCCGCCACTTTGATCACGTCGAGGTTGTGCTC
>DMCI01000095.1:0-19748 GCA_003445835.1 Clostridiales bacterium | reverse complement strand
ATGACGATGACGGTGTTGCCGCCTTCGGTCAATCGATTGAGGATCTTGATCAATTTGTCCACGTCGTAGCTGTGCAAGCCGGTCGTGGGCTCATCCAAAATGTAGACCGTTTTGCCCGTACTGCGGCGGGCAAGCTCGGTGGCAAGTTTTACGCGCTGGGCTTCGCCGCCCGAAAGCTCGGTGGCGGGTTGCCCCAGTTTGATGTAGCCGAGACCCACGTCGTAAAGCGTTTTGATCTTGTTGTAGATCTTGGGGATATTGCGGAAAAACTCGCACGCTTCCTCCACCGTCATATCGAGTACTTCGGCGATGTTTTTGCCCTTGTAGCGGACTTCAAGCGTTTCACGATTGTAACGTTTGCCGCCGCAAACTTCGCAAGGAACGTAAACGTCGGGCAGGAAGTTCATTTCGATACGCATCACGCCGTCGCCCGAACAGTTTTCACACCTGCCGCCCGGCACGTTGAAGCTGTAGCGCCCCGAGCCGTAGCCTCTTTCCCTTGCGTCGGGAGATTTGGCAAACAGGTCGCGGATGTCGGTAAACACGCCGGTATAGGTGGCGGCGTTGCTCCGCGGCGTCCTGCCGATGGGGGATTGGTCGATGTCGATGACTTTATCGAAGTACTCCACCCCGCGGATCTCGTCGCATTTACCGCCGAAGACCTTTTTGGCGCCGTTGAGTTGCTTGGAGAGTTCGGGGAACAAAATGCCGCCCACCAAACTGCTTTTGCCGCTGCCGCTGACGCCGGTCACGCAGGTAAACAGCCCGACGGGGAATTTTACGTCGATGTCTGCAAGATTGTTTTCCCTGGCGCCCAAAATTTCAAGATATCTGCCGTCGCATTTGCGGCGTTCCTTAGGCACCTCGATCTTGCGCTTGCCGCAAAGGAACTGCCCCGTAATGGACGCGTCGCACTTTGCGATCTCCTCCGGGGTGCCGGTGGCGACCACTTCGCCGCCCAAAATACCCGCCTTGGGTCCGATGTCCACGACGTAATCTGCGCTGCGGATCGTATCCTCGTCGTGCTCGACGACGATCAACGTGTTTCCTTGATCGCGCAGACGCTTGAGCGCCTGGATCAACTTCTCGTTATCCTTTTGGTGCAAGCCGATGCTCGGCTCATCCAACACGTACAAAACTCCCACCAAGCCGCTGCCGATCTGGGTGGCAAGACGGATACGTTGCGATTCACCGCCCGACAAGGTAGCCGCGGAACGCGACAACGTCAAATATCCGAGCCCCACGTTGACGAGGAAGTTGAGCCTCGCCCTGATCTCTTTCAGCACTTGGTTGCCGATCATCAATTCACGGTCGGTCAGTTTGAGGGTATCGAAAAAGGTTTGCAGATCCTTGACGCTTTTGTCGCAAAGTTCCGAGATATTGACGCCGCCGAGGGTGACTGCCAAAACTTCCTTTTTGAGCCTTTTGCCGCCGCATACGGCGCAGGGTACGACGCGCATCAAGCGTTCATACTCGTATTTCATAAAGACGCTTTCCGTTTCATCGTAACGGCGATTGATCAAATTGACGATCCCCTCGAAAGCGGTCTTGTGGCTACCCGAAAAAGCCTGCGTGACGTAACTGACTTCAAACACTTCTCCCCCGTTGCCGTACAGGATCATATTTTGGATCTTTTCGGGAAGGTCTTTCAGCGGAGTATCCAGCGAAAAGCCGTACTTTTGCGCAAAGGCGCGCATCAGCATAGCCGTCGTTTTGGACTCCATACTGAAGCCGATGTTGTTGACGGCGCCTTGATTGATGCTTTTGTTCCAATCCTTGACGACGAGGTCGACGTCCGCCTCGAAGCGGAAGCCCAAACCGTGGCAAGCGGGACAAGCGCCGAAAGGACTGTTGAAGCTGAAAAACCTCGGCGTAAGTTCCTCGATGGCGATATCGCAATCGGGGCAGGAATACTTGGTGTTGTAAAGGGTTTCCTTGCCTTCCACGTCAGCGGTAACGAGCCCTCCCGTCATCTTGAGAGCGATCTCCAAACTATCCGACAAACGACGCTCCAACCCTTCCTTGATCTTCAAACGGTCGATGACGACCGAGATCGTATGTTTGAGTTTTTTGTCCAATACGGGAAGCTCGTCCTCGGCGGAATAGTCCACGCCGTCGATCACGAAGCGCAGATAACCGAGCTTTTTGTACCCCTCGATCTGACGAGAGTACTCGCCCTTTCTGGAACGCACGACGGGCGCCAAAATGCGCACCTTTGCCCCCTCGCCCGCCGCCATCACGCTGTCGGTGATCTGGTCGATGGAAGTTTCCTTGATCTCCCTGCCGCAGTTGGGACAATGCGGAATACCGATACGCGCGTACAGCAAACGCAAAAAGTCGTAGATCTCGGTGGTGGTGCCCACGGTGGAACGCGGGTTTCTGGTGGTGGTCTTTTGGTCGATGGAAATGGCAGGGCAAAGCCCGTCGATATAGTCGACGTCCGGCTTATCCGCCTGCCCGATAAATTGGCGAGCGTAAGAGGAAAGGCTTTCCACGTAGCGGCGCTGCCCTTCCGCAAAGATGGTATCGAAGGCGAGCGAAGACTTGCCGCTCCCCGACAAACCGGTAAATACCGTCAATTTGTTTTTGGGGATCTCAACGTCGATGTTTTTGAGGTTGTTTTGCCTCGCTCCTTTTACGTAAAGTTTGTCGTCCATATCAGTTTCCTTTCTTTTTCAAACTTTGCAAGATCGCAAGTTGTTCTCTGAGTTCTATCGCGCTTTCAAAGTCAAGCGCCGCCGCCGCGCGCTTCATCAAAGCGGTGGTGAGTTCGATCTGATGATCCAATTCGCGGCTCGTATACTTCTTTTTCTTTTCCTCTTCAAGCTTCATTACGGGCTTGGAGATCTCGATCGTATTGACGATACGTTTGACGACGCTTTTGGGCGTAATGCCGTACTTTTCGTTGTGCGCGCGCTGTTTTTCACGGCGACGCTCCGTCTCACCGATCGCGCGTTGCATACTGTCGGTGATGACGTCGGCGTACATGATGACCCTGCCGTCCACGTTTCTCGCTGCCCTGCCGATCGTCTGCACCAAGGAAGTTTCACTGCGGAGAAAGCCCTCTTTGTCCGCGTCCAAAATGGCGATGAGCCCCACTTCCGGTAGATCCAACCCTTCACGCAAAAGGTTGATGCCCACCAAGACGTCGTACTCCCCTTCACGCAGAGCGTTGACCGTCTTGATGCGTTCCAGCGTGACGATATCGCTGTGCATATAGATCGCTTTGATGCCTTGTTCCTTTAGGTAATCCGTCAGGTTTTCCGCCATACGCTTGGTCAAAGTGGTGACCAACGTGCGGTAGCCTTTGGCGGTGGTCTTTTTGATCTCCCCCAAAAGATCGTCGATCTGTCCTTTGACGGGTTTGACTTGGACGACGGGGTCCAACAAGCCGGTAGGACGAATGACCTGCTCCACGACTTGCCCCGCCTCCTGCATCTCGTAAGGGCCGGGGGTGGCGGACACGCAGATCATTTGCGGCACCCGCTCCAAAAACTCGTCAAACTTCAACGGACGGTTGTCAAACGCCGCGGGAAGACGGAAGCCGTATTCCACGAGGTTGGTCTTTCTCGCCCTGTCGCCGTTGTACATCGCGCGGATCTGCGGAAGCGTCATATGGCTCTCGTCCACGAAGACGATGAAGTCCTCCGGGAAGAAGTCGGTCAAAGTGTACGGCGGCGTGCCCGGCGCCCTGCCGTCAAAGTATCGGCTGTAGTTTTCGATGCCGTTGCAGTAGCCCACTTCGCGGATCATCTCGGTATCGTACAAAACGCGTTCGCGGATGCGTTGCGCTTCGATGAGTTTGCCTTGTTCCTTAAACTCCTTTTCCTGCGCCAGCATATCGGCGTTGATGCGAGCGAGGACGCTGTCCAACGACTCGCTACCCACCATATAGTGACTTGCGGGGAAGATATTGACGTGCTTGAGTTCACTTTTGGTCTTGCCCGTCACGACGTCGAATTCGGTGATCTTGTCGATCTCGTCCCCGAAAAACTCCACGCGGATGGCGGTATCGGAATAGCTGATCGGAAAGATATCCAACACGTCGCCGCGAGCGCGGAAGGTGCCGCGGTGAAAGTCCATATCCGAACGGTTGTACTGGATGGCAACGAGATCACGAATGATGTCGTCGCGTTCCTTTTGGTCCCCTTCGCGCAAGGAAACGGCGTGCGAGTAGTACTCCTTGGGCGCGCCGAGACCGTAAATGCAGGAAACCGAAGCGACGACGATGGTATCGTGCCGCTCGCACAAAGAACTGGTCGCCGAGTGGCGAAGCTTGTCGATCTCGTCGTTGATATCCAATTCTTTTTCAATATACGTATCGGTGGCGGGAACGTAGGCTTCGGGCTGGTAGTAGTCGTAATACGAAACGAAAAATTCCACGCGATTGTGCGGAAACAGTTCCCTAAACTCATTGCAAAGCTGCGCCGCAAGGGTCTTGTTGTGCGCGATGACGAGAGCGGGACGATTGAGTTTTTCGATGACGCTTGCCATCGTAAACGTCTTGCCGCTGCCGGTAACGCCCAAAAGAACTTGCGTGGTAAGCCCGTCACGCACGCCTTCGACGAGTTTGTCAATGGCTTGCGGTTGGTCGCCGCAAGGAGAAAAAGAGGAAACTAACTGAAAGTCCATTTTTGCTTATTTGAAGATAAGAGGCGCGATAACGCGGGTCAAAACGATGGTGACCGCCGCGCCGAGAAGCGCCAAAAGTATTTTGGTAATGATGCTGGAACGACGAGCGCGGATACGTTGTTCCTCACTGCGCTGGAAGGCAAAGCCCTTTTTGAGGAGGGTGATGCAGTAGTAAAAATCCCCCTTCTTGTCCGACTCGACAAAGTCGATATACTCGTCGTAAACGAGGGCTTTGATGGTGGGTTCAAGGTCTTCCGCCTTGAAGTCGATCCCGTAAGAAATGCCCGTCATAAGATCCACGGGGCGGATCAGGCACATCCCCTTGTTTTTTGTGGTTTTTTTGTAGATCACGCGCATCAAGGCGCTTTCCTTCTTGTTTAGCATATCAACTCTTCCCCGTAAACTTTATCAAAATGACGATCAGGAAAATGAGCCCCATCAAAACGGAACCCACGGCGCCGCCGATCATCGCCGCGAAGAAGGCGCGACGCTCCCGGGCTTTTGCCGCGCGACGAAGTCCGTCTCTATCCGGCATCGTGTACCCTCTGGAAAGTTTGCCGCTGTCGGTAAAATGACCGTCGTCCAATGCGGAGATCTCCTCTTCCACCTCGGGCGGGATGGGCATCGGTTGCCTGCGACGCGGCGTCCTGTGCTCCGGACGAGGCGGGAACTCCACGACGGGTTCCTCCGCGGCAACTTCGACGGGGGCGGTACCCCCCTCCCCTTCAAGGACGGGATTTTCGTTTAATATATGTTGCAACTTCTCACGCGATTGTTTGATCAAGGTGCGACCCTTGGTGCGCATCGCGACGCAGTACTCCGTGTTATCGGCGTATTTGAGATCGATAAACCCTTCGACGGTCAAAGATTCCAAGATCTCGGTCAGTTCGTCCGTCTCAAAAGGATGCTCGGGAAAAGACTTGACGATATCCTCTTTGTCCAAGATCACGTAATTTTCCCCTTCGCACAAGTCGAAAAGGGCGTCCAAAACTTTGATCGAAAGATTTTCCATAGCGCTCCTTAGTAGGTTTTCCAAGTTATTTTTTATTATACACGAAATAAATTAAAAATGCAAATCAAATAAATCCGCTCTTCTTTTTCAACGGAAAAAGAAAGCTCGCCTGTGTAAGCGAGCTTCAAAACGACGCAAAAAATACCTCTTTAACAGAACTTTTCCGCCAACTTCTCCACCGTCCCCGCGCCGAGCACGAGGACGGTATCACGGGACAAGGCGATCTTATCCAAAAGGCGCTTCGCTCCGTCGTAATCGCTGAAAAAGTAGCGTTCGGGGGCGTTTGTCGCGCAAAACAACGTTTTGGCGTCCACCCCTTCCGCAGGGACTTCCCTCGCCGAATAGGTGGGCAGCATCACAAGGACGTCCGCCGTCGACAACACTTTAACGAAGTCGTCAAACAGCGCTTGCGTCCGCGAATAAGTATGCGGCTCAAAGACGACGATCAGCCGTCCTTCCCTTTCCCGCGCGACCTTCATAACCGCTTCGATCTCGCTGGGATGATGGGCGTAGTCGTGGATGACCGCCGCGCCGCCCGCCGTCTTGCCCATATATTCGTAGCGACGCTTTACGCCCAGAAACGCCGCAAGACCCATTCGGACGGCATCCTCCGACACCCCGACGAGCAAAGACGAAAACGCCGCCATCGCCGCGTTGTAAAGGTTGTGCCGACCTTTGGCGGAGACCATAAAAAAGCGCGGAGGCTCGTTTTTGACCAAAAGATCGAATCCGCCGTTCTCTTTGGGCTCGCAGAAAAAATCCTCTCCGTATCGATAGATGCGAATATCGTCATTTGAACATACGTCGATATGAGAAGACACCCCTTCGCCGAGAACGACTGCCCCGCCTTTTTTGACGCGGGAACAAAAACGCGAGAAGGAAGCGTACAACCGCTGAACGTTTTCAAAATAATCGCTGTGATCCCATTCGACGTTGAGGAGGACGGCAACGTCGGGCGAAAGAGACAAAAAACTGTCTTTATACTCGCACGCCTCGGTCACGAAAAGATCGTTGCCCGCAAGAAAGGTGTTGTTTTGAAAGTTGCGGACGACGCCTCCGACGTGAGCGGAAAACTTTGCGCCGCCCGCTGCCGCCGCGCAAGCGATCATCGCGCTGACCGTCGTTTTGCCGTGCGTACCGGAAACGGCGACGGTCTTTTTGAAAACGCCGCAAATATCCGCAAGAAACGCGGCTCTCGTCACTGCTTTGCTTCCCGCCGCGACAAGTTCCGGATCGCTCTTTTTGATCGCCGCGGTGCAGACGACGAGGTCGGCTTTTTGGGCGTAGACGGGATTTGAGCCGAGGTAAACGTCGTACCCTTCCCCCGCGAGTGACGAAAAGGCGTCCGACGGATAAACGTCACTCCCCGTGACTGAGGCGCCGAGGTGCGCCGCAATGCGCAGAAGCGCGCTCATACTGATGCCGCCCACGCCGATGAAATGCACTTTCTTGCCGCTTAAAAAATTCCGCATACCATTCTATATGCGAGAAAGCGAAGGAAGGTCAAAATTAAAAAACGATTTCGCACAAAGAAAAAGTGCGAAACCGAATTTCGAGCCAAAGTGCCTAGAATATGGGGGATGAGGTCAAAAACGGATCAGACCCCTTCCGCTTGATCAAGTTGAGCTTGATACGCCTTCAAGACGAGGTCGGAGATCATTGCCCTTGCATCCGGATTGATCGGATGAGCAATGTCCTTGAATTCGCCTTCGGGAGTCTTCCTGCTCGGCATCGCGATAAACGGACCCGAGTCGCCGGCGATGATCTTAATATCATGCACGGCAAAGCAGTTGTCTATCGTTATGGATGCCACGGCCTTAAGCTTGCCGTTGTCATTCTTTGCGAGTCTCACTCTAACGTCGGTAATGTTCATAAGCGCACCGCCTTATATAATATATGATTATTATAACATATAACCTACAATTTGTCAATATGCGAATTTTGTGCAAAAAATGCGGATAAATAGGAAGTTTTTATTTTATACAGATTGGTCGACAAGCATTTTTGAGAGTTTTAAATGGTCTATCTTGCCAACAGGTGTCAACGGTAATTTATCCAAAAACACCACCTTGGTAGGCAAAGCGTATCTTATGATGCGCGTCGAGAGATAAGAGAGCGTGATCTCTCTCTTTTTTTCTTCTGAAAATTCGGAATTATCCGATATAAACAAGCAAATACGCGGTTTTTCTCCGTCGTGATACTCTTCCGCCGACGCGGCGGTGACGAAGTCCAGTTCGCACGCCGTCCGTTCGATCTCCAACGGATAGACGTTCATTCCGCCGATCACGATGATCCTCTTCTTCCTGCCCGAAAACACCAAAAAACCGTCCTCGTCAAAGTACCCGAGGTCACCCGTCAACAGATAATCGTCCGAAAAATCGTCCTGTCCCAAATACCCTTTCATCATACAGGGCGTTTTGACGGCGATCTCTCCCTTTTCCCCTTGCGGGAGTTCCCTGCCTTTTTCATCAAGGATCTTGACGTCGGCAAACACGGGCTTACCGATCGTGCCGATCTTATCCTCACCCGGGCTGTTTGCTACGCAAACGGAGACCGTTTCAGCCAGTCCGTACCCTTGATATAAGCGGCTCGTGCCGCCTGCCGCAGCGGCAAGGTCGTCGTATTCCTTTTTGACGCGTTCGGGGAGGGTATCGCCACCCGAGAACGCCAAAAGCATATTGCCGATACCGTCGCGGAAATCCTTTTCCGCAAGGAGCTTTTTGTACATATTGGGGACTGCGAGGATGATCTCCACCCGTCCCGACTTGACGTATTCCGCCGCCTTTTTGTAGTCGAGGAACGGCAAGATCACGCCGACCGCCCCGCCCGACACCGCACCGTGCAGTGAGGAAGAAAGTCCGAATCCGTGAAAAAACGGCAAAGCAAGAAGCACGCCGTGTCCTTCCAATGGCATCTTAGCCAAAGTCAGAGTTGCGTCCGCGTTTTGGTTAAAAGCCTCGTTGGTCACGCGGATGACCTTGGGTTCCCCCGTCGTACCGCCGGACGGCAGGTACAAGGCGACGTCCTCTCCCGTGCCTTGCGGCGCAAAGGGGATCCTGTGCGTCCTGTTGTAAGGGAATCTCTCCCCTTTTGCCTTCGGCCCGCTGCGACGCAATTTGGCGACGATACGGTAGCTTAACGGCAGGTATCCCGCGCCGTCGCAAAGGATCGTGGGAACACCCACGTCTTCCGATAGGGTATCCATAGCGACGAGCATTTTGGCACCGCTTTCTTTGACGCCCTTTTTCAGCGCTTCCACGGGAAGCAACGGATGCGTAACGTACGCGACGGCGCCGAGTTTATTGACGGCGTAAATCGTAAAAATACATTCCGGAGTGTTGGGCAAATTGATCGCTACGACGTCCCCCTTCCCGACACCTTTTTCAAGCAAAAAGGAAGCCACCGCATCGATCAATGCGACGGTCTCCTCTCCCGAAAAAGTGCGCCCGAGATAATACAGGCACTCCTTGCGCCCGCGGACGTTTTTTGTAAAATACTCGTATGCAGATCTATTCGTCATGTTTTCTCCGCTTTTATTGTAACTCTTTTCGCTCCTACTTTTTACATAAAAGTTATTTTTCTTCAAAGGGAGGCTTTTCCTCTTCCTGCGCGTCCACCACCCTCTTAGTAAAAAGGATCTCGTCTTCCGTTTGCACGGGCGTAACGTCCACTTCCACACGAGGAGCTTCTTCCGTAATAGGCTCTTCCGTCGTCAAGTCGTCCTCCTTGGGACGATTTGCCTGCATGATCGCTTCGATCACGATGCGGCTCTTATCAAAGTATACGTAACGCGCCACCGCATAGGTCAAAAACCCGATGAAGAAGCCGCCCGTCACGTCCGAAAGGAAGTGTGCGCCGAGCACCATGCGGGAGTACGCCATCGCAAAGATGTACACCCCGCAAAAAACGGCGTACATCGTGCTTTTGCGCTCCTCGTCCGAGAACACCTCGCCCAAAGCGCAAAGCACCAAAAGATTGGTCGCGGAACAAGTATGCCCGGACGGGAAAGAATGATGTCCGTGCAAGCTAAACCCGTTGATCTTATACCACGGGGTAAACGCCGTCAAAGCAAAATCACCGTCCGCTATCATTTCACGATAGCGCGGTCTGCCCCATAAATACTTCAAAACGTTGATCGAGATCAAACTGGAGATCACCGCCACGATGGAAGCAAAGATCAAAAAGATCGCAAGGCGCTTTAAGGTATCCTGCGACTTTTTGCGGAAGATCAAAAAGGTCAGCGGCGTCAAAACGACAGCGGCGCCGAGTCCGACGACGATCCGCCAAAGGAAACCGTCGAACACTTGTTCCACCGCCGTAAAGCCGAAGCCCACGTAAACGAGCGCCGCGCCCGCCGCGCAAAGCGCTTTTTTCAACGCGCGGTTTTTATCTTCCCCTTTTACAAAATAGAACAGTACGACGAACATCGAAGATACGAAGATAAAGGGCGGGAAGATGCCCACGATCTCCAAAATGATCGCCATCACGTTTTCGGGCTGATACATCTTATCCGCGATCGTCTTGTCAAAAAAGACGCCGAGGACAAGCAAAGCCGCGATCAAAACAAACACGCCGACGTATAAGATCTTTCTCGTTTTCGTCATAACTCCTCCTTATTTGAGCGAGGGGATGCTCGCCCCGTCGATCGACCAGATCTCGGCATCGAGATCCGCATATAAAGTCACTTCGTAAAACGCCTCGAGAGAGGCAAGTTTTTGCACTTCGATCACGCGTTCGCCCGTGTCGGGCGTCAACGTAGCTTGACCGTAAAGATAAGCGCAGTCCTGCATTTGCGCTTCGTTGACCAAAGATCCGACCAACGCGCCGCCGTCAAACCCGATCGTGGCGAAGAGGTGATCCACGGTGCCGTCCCATTTTGCGGAAGCGACGCCGACTGCCCATCCGACGTTGGTTGCGGTAAGAGTCACGCCGCTGACGACCGCATTTGACAACGAACTGTTCAGCACCGCGCAAACGCCCGCCGCAACGGGAGTACCGCCCGTTGCAGAGACAGTCCCGCTGCCTTTGACTTCCAAATCGTTTCCGCTGTAAAGTTTTCCGCCGACGCCGCCCGCAAGGACGTACAGATCCTCGCCAACGTAAGCGGACGAAGCGGTCACGTTGACGACAGAAACGCTTACGCGGGATACGATGCCGCCAAACGATCCGCCCACGCCGCCTGCCGCCGCAAGGACGGGATACTGCTCGGAACGGGATATCAAATCCGTTTGCTCAGCGTCCGCGCTTGAACTGACTTGCACGTTTGCTACGACGGAACAATCGGTAACAGAGCCGCTGCCCGCCCCCACGATACCGCCCGCAACGGCAACACCGGTCGCGTTGACCGTTACGGAAACGTCCGTCAAAGCACACTCGCGCACACTGTATTCCTCGCCCATACCGACCAAGCCGCCGACGACGGCACAGACGCCGTCGACCGTAACGATCACTTCAAGAGAACACTCCGTAAGAACGCCGTTCAACACGCCGACCGCGCCGCCGACGACCACGTCGCCGTCCGTAATATCGATCGTGACCGTACCGTCAAGATCGGTGATCTGAACGTTTGCCGTCCCGACAAAACCGCCGACGGTAACGTTGCCCTGCGCCGAAAGGGTCAAGTCGAGCCCGATATCTTCCGCATACGGAACGTTGATATAATCATCCTCGTTTTCACCGATCCGTTTCAAATAGGTAACGGAAGTTGCGTTGATACTGCCGAAAGTACCGAAGGTGACAAAGCCGCTTGCGGATAGCGTTACGTCGCTTTGCACGGTAAGGTCGTTTATCAACGTTTCTTCCGCCGTGCCCGCAACGATCCCCACGAAGCCGTCTTCCGCCGTGATATCGATGGAGGAGACCTCTATCGCAACGGACTGCAACGAACAAGAGTTCATTTCTCCGAACACGACGCCAAAGACGGTATCGCCCGAAAGGACGACCTCCGCGCACGTGATACGGATCGCGGCGTTTTTGATCGTTAAACTGTTTGCGGAATCCATAAAGATACCGCCGCCCGTTTTTTCGACTTGCGTCTTCGTGACGACGAAGTTCACGCCGTCAATGACGCCGCATCCCGTTTCAAACAAGGTATCCGCCGCAAGATCGACGGTAACGGTGTGTCCGTCAGGATCGGATAAAATGCCGTTGAAGGAAAGCGGCTCTTCGATCGTACCGCTGACGTCGTCTTTCAAAAGGAAGTAGCTTCCGTCCCGATAGGAGGAAAGCCGTTTAAAGTCGTCAAACGTTTCGATCAAATACGGATCGTCCTCGGTACCTTCTCCCATAGCAAATCCGTCGTAAGTCACCGTCACGGCGACGTCTGCGCTTTCACCGTAAACGTTGGTAACGGTCAAAACGCCCGTCCCCGTCGATTTCGGACGCAAAACGCCGTTTTTGATCACGGCGCAATCGCCCGTGAAGGTAAATTCGACCATACGGGAAAGTTGTTGCTGACCCATGACGACAAACGCCGACGAAAGCGTGAGCGCCTCGGTCAATTCGATCGAGGAAGAATTCAGCGTAAAGCTATGATCGGCAGAAGCGTCTTCCAACAACGCAAAGCCGAGCGGCGTATAAAGCGCGCCCGAAACGAAATCGGTCATCGAAGCAAGCGCCGTCGACGCGCCGCCTACCGTCAACGCGGTCACGCCCGTCGTAGCGGGGACTTCCGCTTCGGAAAGGACGTTGACCGAAACGAAGGTAGCCGTACCCGTCTTTACGAGAGGATATATCGTTACGCTACCCGCAAGGATCGCCGCGGAATTTTCAAAAGACGTACCGTTTGCCGTAAAGGCAAATCCCGCAAGTTGACTTGTTTCGGCATCTGCGTACCAAACGTCCGCAACAAACATCACGGAAGCAAAGTTCGACCCTTGGTCTTGCTTGACCAAAGCCGCGGTCGCCGCGTTTGCCGCTTGCGCAAAGAAGGAAGTCTGCGCTTTTTGGACGCTTACGCTCGAAGACTCTTCTATCAGATAGAATTCCACGTCACTACCCGTGTTTGCGCTATAGCGCGCGGAGAGATTCTCAAGCGTACCGCCCGTCACGTTTTTAAAGAGAGCGAACTTGCCGCCGCCGACGCAATCGACGTTGACAGTCACGCCATTGACGACGCAATCCGTCAAAGAGGAGATCAAGGCGCAATCGTCCGTAACGGCGCCGGAGATCGAGACGTTTTCGATCGTCGCGCTCACGGCGGTACGCGCCAAAACGCATCCCGAACACATGGATTCGGTCAAAACGAGATTTTTGACGGTAGCGCCGTCCAAATATCCCAAAATACCGTCCGCCCCGATCGTCGGGGAAACGATCTCAACGTTGTTAAAGTCAAAAGTACCCTTGAAAGGCTCCGTCGCCGTAAACAGCGTGTCGAAGGTCGCGTTTTCAAGGACGCCGCCCTCAACGTCGAGTTTGAAGTACGCCGCGGGATTGTTATGCGCATAACTTACGACGTGATGGAGGTATTTGAGGTCACGCACCGAATAAGGGCTTTCCTCCGTGCCTTCACCCGACAAGGGGATAAAGCCGGAAGAGGTGTATTCCACGCTGTAAACGCGCACGCCACCGGCAAGCACGCCGTATAAAACGCCCGAGCCGTTATCCGTGACGGAAGCAACGCCGTCTGCGATCTCCAGATTGTTGCCGTTATCCACCCAAGTGACGGAAGGCGTGATCGCATCGTAAAGTCCGGGCAAGTTAAGTTCCGTATAAAGGTCGACCGTCCCCGCGATAGCAACGGGATCAAGAGTTCTGATCCCCGCCGTCACGTTACGCAAAGGATACCCCGTCGCGGCAACGTAAGGGTAACGGATCCCGTCAACGACAAAGTCGTTGCCGAGGTCGCCCCCCGTATAGCCGTAACCGAGCGTTTTGAAATCACAAGCGATCGTACCCTCACGCGCGACCGAAAGATCACGCAAACTTGCATCGACGAGAATAGAGCTGACGGCGCAATTGCTTGCGCTGTCCGCCAAGCTGTACGAGTGCGCCTCACCTGCGAAATAACAGAAATCCATCGAGAGATTTTCACCCGACTTAAAGAAACCGTAGCCGTTTTGCACCAAGCGGGAAAGCGATCCTACGTTGAGGATCGTCGTATTCTTTGCCGTAGAGAACACGCCGCCCGCCGCGTCGCCCGTCGAACGAACGGTCAAAGCGATCATCGCGCCGTTGACGGTACCGCCCGTACAAGAGCCGACCAACCCGCCGACGGCAGCGCAAGAATCCACGCTGCCTTTGACGACGCAGTTTTCGATCGCGGAAGAGGCAGAAGTCGCCGCCACGCCGCCGATCAAGTCGGAAGCAACCGCGCTTGTGATATCCGCTTCCACACAAACGCCGCCGATCCGACCGGACAGTTGCGCCACAGCGCCGCCGATAAGCGCCCTACTTGAACCCGTACGCGAAACGGTCAATTTGATCGTATGATCCGTAAAGTTTGCCGCGTGATTGGTCGCAAGCGTGCCAAACGCGCCGCCCACCATCGACTCACCTTCCGCGGCAAGAGGAAGCGAAACGTTCAAATACGTCGAACCTCTGCTTACCGAAACGTCGCCCGCTTCGGCGATCAACCCGCCCAAACGGGTCTTACCGCTTGAGGTCAAAGTCAACGGACTTGCGCCGCCGATGGTCAACCCGACGATACTGCCGTTGCCCTCCAAGAAGGCGCCGCCGATCCTTGCGTCCTTTGCGGAAGAATTCAAGCTATAGACCACCGCGCCGTTTTGCACGGAAGTTGAAAAAACGGACGCCAAGCCGCCGAAAAGAAGGCTGTCGTACTCGCCTATCGTATAGGTCACGCCGCTGACAGACGCGTCGCCGAGTTCCGCAAGACTATCGAACATACCGAAGATCCTGACGGTGCTTTCGCCTTCCGTTGACAAAGGTTCCGCGCTAAGCGTAACGTCCGAAACGGTCGCCCCGCGAACTTTGTTTGAACTGACGTTTGCCGCCAATCCGTAGTATTCGCCGTCGTTTGATCTGATCGTAACGGTGCTTCCGCACAACGAGACGTTATCGGCGTTGGTCACGCGTTCAAAAAGACCATAGACCACGACGTCCCCTTCCGCGGAAAGGGAAGCCGAAGAGGATACGTTCGACGCGCTTCCGACGCTTTGCGCAACGCCGTGGAGAGCGCCGTCGCCCTTTAAGGACAGCGCGCCCGCGACGGAAAGATCGCTTAGAGTCAAAGTCGGAAGATTCAAAGCAAAACCCGCGATCCTACCCGAACCGACGCCATCGATGTTCACCGACAGATCGACCGTTTGAGGCAGCGTCAAAGAGTTTGCCGTAACGAGAGCGCCCACGCCGCAAAGATCCGGCGAGATCACGTCAATATCCACCGTCAGAGAAAGCGCGGCAAAATCAACGTCGTTTGCGTTTTCGAGGATGCCACCGACCGTTGCGGAGTCCGCTTCCACCCGCCCGAACACGCGATAATTTTGGACGTCAAGGCGCAGATCGCCTTCATAAGCCACACCGGCAAATTCAATTTCACCGCAGTTTTCGGTTTGGATCTCCTGACTGCCGACGACGGAGATCGCCCTGCCCGTCCACGCCGCGCCCAACGCCTGTGCGTAAGGAACGCCGGACAACGCAAATTTGCTTTGATTTTGAAGGATAAGATCTTGCGCGTTGATCGCACCCGAAGAGAGCAAAGCCTTGCCGCCCGTCAACGAGATGGCGCCCGTCGCACGAAGAGTGTGTTCTCCTCTCAAGACGTTAGCGAAGTTTGCCGCGGTGACGGAAGTCTCTTCGGCGGCGACGAGATCCATTTTTCCCACAAAAGCGCTTCCCGTCGTATCGACGTCTTCTTCGATGGTCTCCGCAAACCCGTAAGACTGCAGATCATCCGTCGCGTTTGCGCTCAACTCGGAAGCGACAGTCGTGTTTTTGAGTAACGAAACGTCCGCCTTTGCAACGCCGTATAACGAAGCTTCCGTTGCCTGCGTCGTCCGTACTGTCCCGCCGAGAGTGCTGTCTGAAAGCGAAACGCCCTTTTGCGCCACGCCGCAATACGTCACGATGGGCGCATCCAACGAGAGCGTGAGTCCGCCCGAAAGGGACGCCGCCGTCACCGTTCCGTCCGCAAGACATCCCGCAGCCAAAACGGAGTTTGTACCTTTTACCTCCGCGACGAGCGATTGTGCAAAACCGCTTACCGTCGCGTTTCCGGTCACGCCCAACCCACCGAAACGGGTATGGGAGCCGTTGACCGAAACGTCGCCCCGCATCGTCAGGGACAAAAAGCTCCCCTTTGCGTCATACGCCACCGCGCCGAAAGCGCAGTTTTCCCCGCAGGAAAGCGAAACGTCGTAATCCAAGATCACGTTTCGGACGGTGACGTCGTCCGTGCCGTAAAACAACACGCCGAAGGTAGCGGATCGCGCAAAGGAAGTTTCGCCCGAGATCTTGACGGTCATATCGGCAAGAACGGTTTGTCTTGCGCTCTGCGCAAGAACGCCGCCCTGCGAAGAAGCGTAATTTGTGATATCCGCTTCGATGGTCAGATTGCGGATCGTCGCGCCGTTCAACGCGTTGAAGAGGGGCGAAGTCAATTTGAGTCCTTTCACTGTGGCGCCGTTGCCGCGGATCACTCCGTTGAAATCAAAAGCGGGCACCGTCGAAAAATCATAATTTGCGAAGTCGTATACCCCGCCCGCGATAAGCTCGCAATATGCGCCCGCGTTGTCACGCATCAACGAAAGAAATTCCGCAGCGGAACGCGGTACGAAAGGTTTGGATTCGGTGCCGTAGGCGCCGTCCGTTTTGACGTACAAGTACTCCTCCGACATCGGCGAGTCGTTCAACGACCCCGAGGACACAGCCTGCAACGACAAAACGTAGTTGCCGTCCGTTTTGATATAGGAGGACAACAAGATCATGGATTCGGAAGGATAAAGCGTGGCAAGCGCCGACCCGTTTGAATACAAAACGTAAGCGGTCGCGTACTCACTGCCGGTAAAGCTCAAAACGCCCGAATTTTCACTGAGTCCCGAAGGCGCCGCAAGATCAAGCGGCGCACGGAAGATCAGCTCTTCGGACCACAAAGCGTTCTGCCCTTTTTTGCGAAGGCGAGCCAAGTGCTTTCCGGGCTTGATGGAAACGGAACTTCCCGCGCCGATTTCTTTGATCTCGCCGTCAAGACTCAACTCGTACACGTACTCCGTGCCCGTTTCTTTCGTCCAAGCAAGCCCTTGGTTGTCGTAACGGAACCCGAGCGGCGCGTCAAGGAACGATACTTCCTCGGTAGCAACGAGTTTTTCCACCGAAAAAGGCGAGGCCTCAAACAAATCGTTTTGCGGTATGGCGGCTACCGAGACCCTTACCCCCGTTTGAAGGTCGCTTCTGATCCTTGCGATGTCGCTTATTTCCTGCTGGGTAGCTTGACGCGATCCGATGGCGTCGGCGGTAATGATAACGGAATTTTCCGTCGCAGCAAGATAGGTATCGCCGCTGCGTCCTTCAAAACACAACAAATAGAAAGCGGCGTTTTCCACTTCGTCAAAGCTGACGGAAATGGCGTCCTCCTGCATACCGACGAGGAAAGAGTCCGGTATATCGAGCGGCGTCGTCATCCTGCCTTGGTCTTTGGTGTAAAAGACCACGCCACCCGAGTATAAAGAATCCTGATAATAAACGCCGTTGCCGCTCGTTTTGACCCTAACGACGTGTCGCCCTGCCGCAAGCGCGGTGGGGACCGCCATCGAAAGCGACTCCGTTACGGGGTACTCGTTGCCGTCGATCTCCACGACGTAACCGTCCTGGTAGACGCGGGGCGACCACTCGATAAAGTAACCGTCCTGCTCCGTTTCCGGCAAGACGGCAAGACCTGCGGGCGCAGCGTCCGCAATGGGGAAGGTGATCGCGTCGTTAAACGCCGAAGCGTTGTAAAGTCCGTTGTTGCTGATCAGCCGCATCGAATAAGACACCCTGCCGCCCAAAAGCGTGGGCGCGTAAGTCTGCCTCGTCTTGGTGGCGTCCGCGGGGACGGTCACAAGCGGGATGGGAGAGTTATCTTGATAGATCTCGTAAGAAACGGCGTCCGCGGAATAACGATTGCGCCATTCAATCACCTTTTCCTCCGCGTTGAAGCTAAACTCCACTTTGGGCAGGCTTTGGAGAGGGGCTTTGCCTTCGCGCACCGTCACCATGTATGCGGAACTGATCGTACTGGTAGCGTAAGAAACGCCGTCGCCGAGGGTCTGCATCGTGATCTCAAAGCGACCGTCTTTTGAAAAAGTAAGGTCGTAGTAAGTGGAGTTCTTGGGCGCCAAATACGTCTTGCCGTCAAAATAGATCTTATACCCCGCGTTGTTCAAAACCGTGCTCCACATCACGCGGTTGCCCGTCATGGAGATACGCGGCGCGGAAAGTTGCGGCAAAGTGGTCTTGTTTTGCAGACGCTTATAAACGATGGACTCGGAATACTTGCTCGTGCCGTCGTAAGTGGTAACGCGGACGGAGATCTCGTGCTCCGCGTAATCCGCGATCGGGAGAGAGTACTTGTTTTCCTCCGAGGTATAAACGTTGTCGTCCACCTTGATATCGTACGAGACCGCGCCGACAATGGCGTCCCAGGTCAAAACGTTGTTGTCAACGGCAAGATTTTCCGGGACGGGGATCTCTTTGCTCCCCCCTTTGCAAGCGACGAAGAGCAACAGCATCACGGCAACGATAACGATCAAAAACAAAAAAGGTTTTCTTTTCATAGGCACCTCTGGCGATTTCATTTTAACATAGAGGCGCGCGCGATAAGACAATTGTTAACTATATTTAATATTAATCACCGACTTCCCGAAGCGAAAACATTTTGTGTATTGATTTTTCCCCGGGAATGGATTATAATGATAGAAAATCTTTTCAAAGGAGAATTATATGAAATATATCATCAAAAACAAGATCATTTCCTTCGGCGGGTCCAGTACCGTCAAAGATGAAAATGATAAAGATCTCTTCCTCGTCAAAGGTCGCGTCTTCACCTTTACCAAGTATAAGAAGATCTGCTCGTTGGACAAAAAGCCTCTTTTCAGCGTGCGCAACAAATTTTTCCACATCCTTTTGCCCAAAGTCTTTATTATGGATGAAAACGGCAAAAAGATCTTGATGGTCAAGAAAAAGAAGTTCTTCTCTTTCCGCCAAGATTTCGTGATCCTTCCCATCGGGCAGGACAACGATCTGAAAATCACCATTGACGGCGATTTTATCGGCAGACACTATGATATTTTGGAAAACGGCGTGCCCGTCGCTCACGTCAGACGCAACTTCAATATAGTAACGGATTCCTTCTGGCTTGAAACCGATCTTGAAGACAAAGCACCCCTTTACATCGCCATCGTCATCGCGCTTGACAACTACTTTGACAAGCTCAGCAACCAACACGATTAAGGCGCCAAAACCATACCGACAAAAGCCCCTTTTTGGGGCTTTTTCATATTGCGAGGGAAAAATGTTCAGAGAATTATTGCGCAAAAAACAAGCTCTTACCCGAGAGGAATGCGACCAAGTGCTTGAAAACGCCCTGCGCGGCGTGCTTGCCGTCAACGGTGACGACGGCTATCCGTACGCCCTGCCCATCAACTTTTACTACGACAAAACCGCCGGGAAGATCTACTTCCACAGCGGCAAAGTCGGTTACAAGGTGGACTGCTTAAAAAGATCGAACAAAGCGTCTTTCACCGCCGAGGATCAAGGCGTACGCGGCGACGGCGAATGGTGGCTCACGATCAAAAGCGTGATCGCTTTCGGCATCATCGAAGAGGTCACCGACAAAAATGAGATAGCGGAGATCTCCCGCCTGCTTTCTTACAAATTCACCTCCGATAAGGAGTACGTCGAACGCGAGATCGAAAAGTACCTTGACGCCACCCTGCTGCTTTGTTTCACGATCCAACACCTTACGGGGAAAACCGTGCGTGAAAAGTAAAACGGAAAGCCAACTCGGACACTTTTTCAAACATCCGAAATTCCGCTTGCAAACGCCGCGGTTTTGTAGTAATATTTTATATGTCACGGAGAGATGGCAGAGAGGTCGAATGCACATGATTCGAAATCATGCGTACCTTCACCGGTACCTAGGGTTCAAATCCCTATCTCTCCGCCA
>DMCI01000011.1 GCA_003445835.1 Clostridiales bacterium | reverse complement strand
ATCGTCAAGCCTTTCGATCCGGCGGAACTCGTTGCGCGCGTCAAGGCGCACATCGCCCGTTACGAGCGTATCAAGGGCAACACGCAGGATAAGGGCGTGGATATCGAATACCGCGACCTTGTGATCAAGCCGCTTTCCAGAAGAGTTTTCTTCAAAAAGGAAGAAGTCTTCTTGACCGCAAAGGAATTTGATCTTCTTTACTTCCTTGCCAGCAACCCCAACGTCGTTTTCCGCAAGGAGACCATCTTTGACAAGGTGTGGGGCGTGGATAGCTTCGGCGACGCGGGCACCGTCGTGGTGCACTTGACGCACATCCGTGATAAGATCCCGATGGATTATATCGAAACGGTCAGAGGCGTGGGCTATCGCTTCAGCATGCAGCCCGAGCAATAAGGGATGTTTTCGGGCGATTATCATACGCATACGAAATACAGCGACGGCAAAGGCAGCGTCAAACAAAACGCGCAGGTTGCCGCCGATCGCGGGTTAAAAGAGATCGCCGTCACCGATCACGCTTTTCATCTTTTTCGGAAAGGGCTCAAAAAGATCCTCGCCTTGAAAGAAGAGTGCGCGGCGGCGGAAAGAGAAACGGGGGTCAAGATCCTCGTCGGCACGGAAGCGGACGTATATTCCTTAAAAGGGGAACTGGACGTCGCGGGTGAAAAACTCGCCGCCGTCGACTATTTGGTCGCGGGCTTTCACAAATTTGCGCCGCCCAAAAGGTTTTCGGACTTTTTCAAGATGTATCTCGTTACCTTCTTCAACGGGCTGATCCCCACGAGCAAGAAGGCGAAGGAACGCAATACCGCCGCCCTCGTCGCAGCGGTAAACAACTATCCGATCAAGGTGCTTGCGCACCTTAATCACTCGCTCAAAGTCAACGTCGGCGCCGTGGCGAAAGCCTGCGCGGAAAAAGGCGTTTTGGTAGAGATCAACGCCAAGCATCTGAAAGACTTCAAGGGGGAGTGGCAAGCGCTTATAAAAAGCGGAGCGAGTTTCGTCGTAAACTCGGACGCCCATCGTCCCAAGGACGTCGGCGCGCTTGAAAGCGCCTTCAATAAAGCGGTAGAAGAGGGCATCGCCCCCGACCGCATCGTAAACTATTGCGGGGAATAATTATGCCAAGGCATTTTGCACATTACTACTTTTCAAGAAAATTGACGGAAAACATGTCTTACGCGCTTTCCGCCATCATCAAACTTTATCCCGACGCGTATTTGCTCGGCAGTTTGGGCGCGGATCTCTTCCCCGGCGAGCACAAGGCAAGGCTTGACGCAGCCGACCCCGTGCAGATCTTCGGCGTAAGCGCGCGTCATATCTTTATGAACGGCTCCAAATGCCAACTTTCTTATATGTTGGGGCTCGTATCCCATTACGCGCTTGACCGCGTTGCCAACCCCTTTGCCAACTATTTTGCGGCAAACGGCGTGGCGCAGTACTATGGCGGCAAGTTGGAGACCGTCTCCCGCGAGGAGATCGAGATCGGCATCGACCGTCACGTGATCCGCGATTACCTCGGTATGGAGGAAGCCCTCAAGATCGTGGGCGGACTCAAGACCCGCGGCATCGTTTTGAAAGAGATCACCGAGCTGTATACCGACGTTTTGAACGATCTTTCGGACATCTATTTGAGTACGCATAAAACGCGCGCGCTTTTGGAAGGCGTTTCGCCCGATATCCCCCTTGCGGAAGGGATGGGCAGGTTGGACTATATGAACAGGGAAAACCGTGATTGGCGCGACGCCAAAAAGAAAAAGTTCAAACTTTCGATGGACGATATTTTGGAAAACGAGCAAGCCACGGCATACGATCTTTTGGAAGAGTTTATGGCAATGGCAAGAAGCAACAAAGACCCCGACGTGGAAAAGTTTTCCTTAAACGGATTGGGGGAACGCGTATAGGAACCGCCAGAGCATAAGACGGCATATACTTTGTTTCTGACGTCAAACCGCGCAGTTGCGTACAAGGAGTACGCGCCTGCGCGTTTTTTAGTTCAAATACTTTGCTACGGCGATCTCGATCTCGGAGGCGAGGCGCAGGCGGTAGTCGGCGTTTGTGATCAAACTTTCGTCGATAGGGTTGGATAGAAAGGCGCATTCCACGATGACGGAGGGGACATCCCCGTTGTCCGCAACGTAAAAGTCCCCGAAGATGGGGTCAAAGGCGCGTCCGAGGGTGGGTACGTTCATCGTTTGATTGAGGTGCTTTTGCAGTTGTTCGGCAAGAGGGCGGGAGGCTTCCGTCGCAAAGAACACCTGCACGCCGCGACGGGATGCGTCAGGATACTTGTTCATATGGATGCTGACGACGGCGTCGGGGTGGGCGCGGGTGATAACGTCCCGCCGGGCTTTCATATCCGCTTGTTTGTCAAAATTGCCCGGAGCGGTGCTGTCTTCGCCGCTTCTGGTCTGTACGGCGCGGTATCCGGCCGCGCGGAAGATCTCGCCAAGTACCAACGCGGTTTTGAGGTTAAGTTCGCTTTCCTTGACGCCGGTACGCACCCCCGTCACGCCGGGGTCGGCGCCGCCGTGTCCCGCGTCGATGACCACCGTCTTTTTGGGAAGGGGTGAAAACGCCGTCGCGGCTTTCCCTCTTTTTGCGCCGAGGGTAACGCAGAGGATCACCGCCGCCGCAAAGACGATGGCGGCAAGCGCAATGAGGATGCTTTTGAGCTTGATCACTTTAAACATACTTCTCTCCTTTCCGACAAAAAGCGCATTTTTATGCGTGAAAAAATGCAAAAATGAATAAGTAGTCCACTTATCCACCGAGTTATCCACAATCGGGCGATAAATAAACACATTTCCACACGAAAAAGATATGCCGATCGGGGCGGAATTAGAAGAGGGAAAGGGAACTTTTGAAAAGTTGCGGAAAATATTGTGAAAAAAGTGGCGAAAACGTCCTATTCCACGTGATTTCCCATTGCGTTTTGAAGTAAAAATATACTATAATAAGCGTAGGTATAAAGTATGATCGTTTCGCCCCAAGACAAAAATAAAATAAAACAGATGAATCCTCTGGTGCTTGCCTTCGTCGGCGACGGGGTGGAAACGCTTTTCGTGCGCGCAAAGGTGGCTCTTTCGGGGGACGCAAAGGCAAACGCACTTCACAAAAAGGCGTCGGCGGAAGTCAACGCGCACGCGCAGTCCGAGCAGGCAGAAAGGGTGCTTCCCTATCTGACCGAGGAGGAAAAAGACGTTTTTCTCCGCGCGCGGAACAGCAAGTCCCGCCATCACGCAAAAAACTTTTCCGTCACCGACTATCGTCGCGCCAGCGGATGGGAAGCGGTGATCGGATATTTGTATCTGACCGGAGAAATAGACAGGCTCAAAGAGCTGTTTGAATTAATGGAGAAAATATGATAGTCGAAGGAAAAAACGCGGTTAAGGAACTCGTTAAGGCGGGACGCACGATCGATAAGATCTGCGTACAAAAAGGGGACAAAGCGGCGGAATCTTTGGCGCTTGCGGCAAAAGAGCGCGGCGCGAGAGCCGTCTTTTGCACGAGGGAAAACTTGGATAAGCTTTCCCCCAGCGGCAAGCATCAAGGGGTCGTGGCGTACACGACGGAATTTGCGTACAGCGATATGGAGGATATCCTCGCGGGGGCGGAAGACAGCCGCCTCGTGGTGATCCTTGACGGCGTGGAAGACCCGCATAACCTCGGCAGCATTTTGCGTAGCGCGGAGTGCCTCGGCGCGGCGGGCGTGGTGATCGGCAAGCACAGAGCCGTCCCCGTCAACGATACCGTGATCAAAACTTCTTGCGGCGCGGCGGAGTACGTCAAGGTCGCCCGCGTCACCAACATCAACGACGTGATCCGCGATCTTAAGGACAGGTTCTTCAAGGTCTATGCGATGGATATGGACGGGGTGGACGTTTCTTCCGCCGATCTTTCCGGCGACGTGGCGCTCGTACTCGGCGCGGAAGGGAGCGGGGTCTCCGCTTTGACCAAAAAACTGGCGGACGGCAGCGTTCGCATCCCGATGACGGGTGAGATCTCTTCGATGAACGTATCGGTCGCCGCGGGCATCGGTATGTACGAATATACCAGGCAAAGGAGCTTGCGCAAATAAAGTGAACAAAACGGGGGAAGTAAAAGCCGAACAGACCGCCCTTTGGTTGACCTCGGAGGAGGTCGCCCAGCGCGTGGCGGCGGGTAAGGTGAACGGACGGCAACGCTTGCAGACCAAAAGCGTTTTCAGGATCGTCCGCGACAATCTTCTCACGCTCTTTAACGGCGTAAACATCATCCTTGCCGTTTTGATCCTTTGGATGAGTGACGGCAAAAAGTGGAACGACGTTTTGTTTATGGGCATCGTCTTCTTTAACTTGTTCGTCGGTATTTTTCAGGAACTTCGCGCCAAGCGCACGATCGAAAAACTTTCTTTGATCTCCGCTCCCAAAGTCACCGTTTTGCGTGACGCGGAGGAGAAGCTCATCCCGGTGGAAGAACTGGTGGTGGACGACGTGATGATCCTGGAATCGGGCAGGCAGATCTGCGCCGATTCGGTGATCGTGGGCGGCAGCGTGGAAGTCAACGAAAGTATGATCACCGGGGAATCCGATCCCATCTTGAAAAAGGAAGGGGAGGAGCTGAAAAGCGGCAGCTTCGTCGTCAGCGGCAAGTGCTCCGCTCGCGTCGTACACGTCGGCGCGGACAATTACGCGGATAAGATCGCCTCGGGCGCCAGATATATCAAAAAAACCAATTCCGAGATCTTAAAGTCGCTTCGCGCGATCATTCGTTTGATGAGCATCATCGTTTTGCCTCTCGGCATAGCCATCTTTTTCAAGCAATACCTCGTTTTGCACGATACGGCGGACGAAGCGGTGTTGAAGATGGCGGGCAGCGTGGTGGCGATGATCCCGCAGGGGTTGATCGCTCTTTCCACGACGGTGTTTGCCGTGGGGGTGGTGCGGCTCTCCGCACATAAGACTTTGTCGCAGGACTTGTACAGCATCGAAACGCTTGCGCGCGTGGACGTGCTTTGCTTGGACAAAACGGGCACCATCACCGAAGGGTCGATGGTGGTCACCGGCGTCGTGCCCGAAGACGGTACGGAAGAGGACGTCAAAAACGCTCTTGCCCGCATCGTCGCTTGCGTCAAGGACAACAACCCCACCTATCAAGCCGTTGAGGAATTCGTAAAAGGCATAAAGGCTTCCGAAGAAGGGGAGCCGTTTTCCTTTTCTTCCGACCGCAAGTGGAGCGGCGTCAACCTGGAAATGGGCGCCTTCGTGATGGGTGCGACGGAATTCGTAGCGCCCGACCTTGCGCCCGCCTATCGTGAAAAATGCGAGGAGTTTCAAAAGCAGGGCAAACGCGTGCTTTGCGTGGCAAAAGCAAACAAGATCAAAAAGGACGCCCCTCTCTCCGGGCAGAAGATCCTCGGCTTTTTGTTGATCGAAGATAAGATCCGCAACGAAGCGGAAGAGACCCTTCGCTTCTTTGCAAAGGAAGGGGTGGATATCCGCGTGATCTCGGGCGACAACCCCGTGACCGTCGCGTCCATCGCGGCAAAAGTGGGGCTCAAAGACGCCGATAAGTACACCGACGCCGCTACCTGGGGCGCAAACCCCGATTACGCTTCGCTGGTCAAAAAGTACAAAGTATTCGGCAGGGTCACGCCGGAACAAAAGTTGCAGTTGATCAAAGCGCTCAAAAAGCAAGGGCATACCGTTGCGATGACGGGGGACGGCGTCAACGACATCCTTGCCCTCAAAGAAGCGGATTGCAGTGTGGCGATGGCGTCGGGCAGCGACGTGGCAAAGAGCGTGGCTTCCTTGGTGCTGTTGGACTCCAACTTCGCTTCAATGCCTTACGTCGTGGCGGAAGGCAGGCGTTCCATCAACAATTTGCAACGCTCTTCGTCCCTTTATTTGGTCAAAACCATCTACGCGACTCTTCTTGCCATCATCTTCCTCTTTATCGGAAGTTACCCCTTTGAGCCTTCGCATCTGACCTTGGTCGGCGTGGCGTCGACGGGCATTCCCTCCTTCCTTTTGGCGCTGGAACCCAATCACGAGCGGGCGGAAGGAAGCTTTTTGTACAACGCTCTCAGGCGGGCGATCCCGGGGGCGCTGACCGTCGTCGTGGGCATCATCGCCATACAGATCATGATGCGACCTTTGTCCTTGACGCTGGAGGAAGCGGATATGCTTTCCATCCTGATGGTCGCCGTCGCTACCTTTATGGTGCTGTTCCGCGCCTGTCTGCCGATGGACGTCAAGCACGCCGCGATCTTCTTCTCGATGCTCGCTTTGTATCTGATCGGGTGGTTCTTGTTCCCGTGGACTTTCAATATGATGAAGATCACCGATCTTACGATGAAGATGTTCTATATCCTTTTGGGACTCAGCGGATGCGGCGCGGTGATCTTCGTTCTGTTTATTTTGTTGGAAAGAAGCATCGCAAAACGCGGCAAACCCGGCTTCTTCAAGAAGTTGAATTTGGAGTAACTACGCGTCGCTGACTTTTACTTTGATCTTCAAGGCAAGCTCGAATGTTTCGGGCTTGTTTTTGTTTCCGTATTTTTTGATATACTTCCCTTTGACGGAAAGGGGGTCGAGCCCAAGTTGCTTGCCCCTCTCGAAGCATTCCGACACAAGGCGTTCGACGTGCTTTTTTACTTGTTCTTCCACAAATTCTTCTTTTAGGTCCTTTGGGCTTTTTGCAAGGTCGGTGGCGGTGACCTTGACGACGTAAAGAGGGCAGAAAGTGAGTTTGCCGCTCTTTTCGATACGCCACCACTTCAAATTTTTTTTGACGAAGACGTCCATAAACCCTTCTTCCGTCTTGACGGGGAGGAGGATGCCTTCCGCTTGCCCGGTGAGCCCTATTGCGACGGTCACGTCTTCGTCCGTTACCGTGCCGCGACCTTCTTCGTCAAACAAGACGGTTTTTGAACAGTCGAACGCGTAGTTTTGTTCGTCGCCACCGGTATCCGCGCCGCCGATGGCTTTGGGGACGGGGACGGCTTCCACCCAAGGCAGGAAGGGGGTGTATCCCGCCGTTTCAAACTCCGTCGCAAAGCTTTTTAAGGTGGTGCTGGGGTGCCCGCCCGTCGTGCTGTTGATCTTGTTGAGTTGTTGCAGGTAAATGGATGCCGCTCCCTGTACGGATACGCTGCGCTTTAAGGTCTGCTTCGCCGTACCTTTTACGCCGAGGACCGCCACGTTGTCCATCACAGAGTCTTCCGCAAACAGTTGCATCACCGTTTGCTTTACCCCTTCCGCGATCAAGCGTTCGCCGAGGACGAGGACGTGACAATGAAAATAGGCGGGCTTATAAGCGAGGTTCCTCGATATCTTTTCCATCGCGCCGATCAACGTCTTATCCTCACCGCTGATCACAGCGTAGCGATTGGGGGCGCCCGGCGCGGAACTTTCGCCCGCCACCGCTATTTGGATGGTGACTTCCACGTCGCCTTGCTCCGTTTTGTCCACGCCCATACCGATCACGATCCCTTTGTTCAAAACGGGTTGCGATACGATGAGTTCGGAGATCAGCGCGCAAGCGACGACGATCAAGGCGACGGCGAGCGTCTTTTTGGTTTTGCTTTTCATTTTTTTGCTCCTTTTACAAGAGAAAACGTTCCGATGGTTGCCGTCGCCGATACGGCAAGTAGGGAAAAGACGCTTGCGACCTTGGTCATAAAGTTTTGATAATCCCCCTCTTCATCCAAAAACACCGCGGAGAAAAGAAGGGCGGCGCTGCCGAGAAGGAAGTAAGGCAGCGGGGAAGGCTTTTTTGGGACGCGTTTGCCCATAGCGCCGTACAGGCATTCCTTGCCCGAGATCACAAGGAGGGTCAGGTAGATCGTGGTCACCACCGACCAAAAAATGATGACGGGCCAATCCGCGGAGCCCAGTTCGTCGGTATTTGCCTTGAACACGCTGAGTTTGACAAAGGCGTAGTCGGTCATTTTTGCGGCGTCGCCGTACGACGCGGTAAAAACGGCAAAAAACAACACCACCGACAAAAAGGAAAACGCCGCGGCGGCAAGCGCGATCCTCTTTTTCGACGAGTTCTTTTTAAGTGGGTCGGGAGCCCCCGCCTTCTTTTCACCGCTGAGGTCAAACAGACAGATCACGGCGGCGTCGCCGTACCAAGCCGCTCCGATAAAAACCCCGTTGCCGAGCCCCGAAAGATCGGGGCTGAACATTCCGAGAGCGTTGAAGAGATCGCCTTCGCTTTGGGTAAAGATCACGGCGAACAAAAAGACGAAAACAAACAGCCAGGCAAAGATCTCCGTCATCCGACCCACCGCCGCGTATCCCTTGCGAGCAAGCAGGGAGCAAGCGACAAACGATAGGAGCATCACGGGCAAAACGGGGGCGTTTTCAAACAAGGAGAGGGCGTAATAGGTGGCCGCCTCGCGGGCAAACGCGGCAAGTTTGACGGTAAAAAACAGCAAGAAGAACAGATAGAAGCCCGTTTTTACGGGGCGCGGCAGGTCAAGCGAAGGCAGTCCGCCCAGCTTTGCCGTTTGAACGGCAAAAAACACCGTCAAAAGTTCGACGGCGGTCAGTATCGCCGCCGCCCAAACCGCTTTGCTTGCCGCCGCGCCGGCCAGGACGGAAGGCAACGTGCAAAACTTGGTAGCGATGACGAGGACGACCGCGAGGAGCGCGCCCTCCGCGTAAGATACTTTTCGTTGCTTTTTCAGTTGGACGTTTGAAACGTCAGTTTTCATCATCCCGCTCCTGTTCTTTTAGGTGCGACAGCATAAACGCGTCCTTTTTGATGCGCGTGTGGTTTTTGTTGTCGATGGTTTCGGGGCGGGCGGTCATATCGTAAAGTTCCCGTTTGACAAACCCGTCCTTTAAGTCCCCGTTGACGAGCGGCGCGTACGGGCTCATATAATTTGCGCCGAAGCTCGTAAGCGTCACGAGGTGATTTGCAAGGATCAAAACGGCGAAGATGATGCCGAGGAGTCCCATTAAAGCCGCCGCGGCGACGAAGATCAAGCGAAGCAAACTGTAGGTGCCTACGTCGTCCGGTACGAGGTAAAGCCCGATGGAAGAAAGAGCGGTGACCAGCACGGCGGGGGAACTCAAAAGCCCCGCGCTGACCGCCGTCTCGCCGAGGACGATCGCCCCGACGATGGAAAGCGCCATTCCCACGTAGCGCGGCATACGTACGCTTGCCTCGTTTAATATGTCGAAGATCAAAAGCACCAAAACCATTTCGAGGGTGGGGGAAAGCGGTGTGCCGTTGGTGCTGTTGATGATGGTGATCAAAAACTTCAAGGGCAGGATCTGGTACTGAAATTCCTGCACCGCCACGAATGCCGCGGGCAAAAAGAGGGCGATCACCGCGCCGAACAGACGCAAAAAACGGGTGACGGTCACCCGTGTGTTTCGTTTGAAGTAGTCTTGGCTGTCTTGAAAGCTTTCTATCAAAACGTGCGGGACGGTCAGCGCGATGGGGCTGCCGTCGGAAAGGACTGCCACTCTGCCTTCCAAAAGTTTTGCCGCCACGACGTCCGGCTTTTCGTACGAACCCACTTGCGGAAAGAGAGAGGTCGGATCGTCCTCTATAAATTTGGTCAGGTACGAACTGTCGATCACGCCGTCCGTTTTTATGTGCGAAAGTCGTTCCGTCACGAGGTCTACCGTCTTTTTTGCCGCCACGTCGGAAAGATAACAGATCAAGACCTTTGAGACGGTGTATTTGCCGATGGTCATCTCACGGATCACCAAAGATTTGTTTTTGAGGCGGCGGCGAAGCAAGGCGGCGTTTACCGCCACGTCCTCGGTGAACCCCTCGCGCGGACCTTTGATCACGCTGCTGGTAGGCGGTTCCTCCACCGAACGGCGTTCCCACTTTTTGGTGGCAAACAAAAAGAACCCGTCTTCTCCTTTTACAAAAAGAGCAGTGAACCCTTCCGCAATGCCCGATTCCGCTTCGGCAATGCTTTTTACCCGCTTGACGGGGGAGGAGAGGCAAACGCACTTTTCGATCTCGCTGAGGTTTGCCGTCTCTTTCGACAGCGGTTTGATGACCCGCTCTTCCAAAGTTTGTTTGTCGGTCAGTCCCTCGACGGAAAAGTAGCAGGCGTCTCTTCCGCCGACGACGGCGGGGCGGACGACGAGATCCGCGCTTTCGCCAAAGTCCTTTTTGATGCGTTGTTGTAGGTCTTTCATTTCCGTTAGTATGCAAAAAAGCAAAAGAGATACTCCGTAGCCATCAAAAAATTAAATTATCTTCAGAAAAAACGTAAAAAAGCGGGCGCAAACGCAAAAAAACCACATCCAAACCCCCTTTTGAGACCGAAAAACCGCAAAAAAGAGCCGTTATTACAAGTAAAAAATCCCATTTTTAGGAAAAGAACGGAGTCTTGACAAGCGCGCGCACGTATGATAATATGGATGTACCAAAAAAATCTTTTTTTCTGGAGGTATGTATGAAAAGAAAGATAAGCATCATCATTGCTGTCTTGCTTTGCGCAGTGCTCATTTGTACTTTCGCGGCTTGTAAAGACAAAAACAAGTTCGATCCGTCAAGTGAGAAGAAAACCGCAATGGAGCAAGACATCAACGCGTTTATTAACAATTGGTTGGAAGTAAACGCCAAAGAAGAGCCGACCAACCAAAAAGGTGAGTTGGCCAAAGCTCTTAACGCCAAGGCGGATGAATTCCAGTTCACCGACGCGAAGGACAACTTGATCAAACCCAGCTTCACCGTGGATTACAAAGACGGCAAGTACACCATTGCTGCCACCTGGACGGGTAACGACAAGAAAAAGTCGCAAGTCAAGTTTAACTTCTCCAAGGATGAGACCGTCATCGTCTACGATCATTGGGCAGGCAAGTACAGCAAGGTCCAAGAATCCTGGCGTACGGAAGACATCGATTCTTCCGCCATCGTTGACGAGCTTCTCCTCGCGGGCATCAACACCGTCAATTACGTGACCGGCAACGCCGTGACCGGCAAGTTCGGCGCGGACGGCGTGCTCGGCTTCAACGTGGGCGGCAAAACCTACGGTCTCCGCGTGAAGGGCAACGTTGACGGCACCACCAAGCTCAACAACGAGATCGGTCTTTCGATCGTCACGAGCGAGGAGAAGACGGAAAACGGCGCCACCGTTTGGGAAGAGATCGTGCTGGGCGGCATCTACTACGTGCCCGCCGCGACCGCTAAGGACAGCAAGCTCTACATCCAATACTCCGGCACCGGTGACGACGGTAAGCTTGTCCGTGATGAGGACGGCAAGGTCGTTTACACCTACAAGTACATCGAATATGCCGATATCTTCGGTTTGATCCAAGACGCTCTTCCGGAATTTAAGGAAGCAAACGACGGCGTCATCTCCAAGCAGATCGAAGGTCTTTCCGACTTGATCCCCGGTGACGTCGGCGGTTTGGTCGGACCTATCATCGATTTGGTCGCAAACGCTTACGTTAACGAGGATACCCACAGGTACTACGTTGACATCAATCTCGCAGCCGTGATGCAAAAGGCTTCCGAGATCTTCGCTCCGTTGCTTTCTAACGCCACTTTCCTCACCGAAATGGGCGTTGACCTTGACAACCTCAGCGGTTTGCGCGGTCACATTACTTTGAGCGGTAAGGTGGAAGACGTTGAAGACGGCGATGAGACCGTCAAGCGTTTGACCGACTTTGAGCTTGCGGTCAACATCCCCAAGAGCACGATTTATCTCAACGGTGAGAGAGACAATGATAACGAATTCAAAGTGGAGCTTCCCTTCGAGATCTGCTTCGCCATCTCTCTTGACGACTTCAGCTTCCTCACCGACACGACCGTTGAAGACATTACCCCGGCGGAAGCCATTGAGAAGGCGGAGTACTTCAGCCCGACCAACTTTGACTTCAGCGGCAACGTGTACGTCAATCACTACGAGCTCAACGATCAAAACGAAAGAGCAAAGGTTTTGGACTCTGTGTTCCACTTTGATTTCGTCAGCGACATCAACCCGCTTGAGATCATTGAAAACGGCGCCAGCAGCAGTGCGAAGGCGGCTCTTGTGATCAAGCAATCGCAGGGCGCAACCTACAACGAAGCTACCGCGTCCAACTTCCTCAGCCTCAGCTACGTGCAGGCGACCAAGACCATTTGCGCAAGCGGCACGGCGTTCAAGATCCCGAACGACGACGGCAGCCAGGTCTACACCTTCCAATACGTCGGCTTCTCCGAGATGGTGAATACTTTGATGTTGTGGCTCGGTTTGGATACCGCAAACGGCAACTGGCACGGCGTCAGCAAGAACTACGAGCTCCTTGACTACGTGCTTACCAGCAACACCACCTTCCAGGCGAACAAGACCTACTACGTTAAGGTGAACGACGAATATGTCGTAGCGGAGAACATCACGGTCGGCGACCCCATCCCCGAAAACACCTACTACGTTGTGCCGGATACCTACGAAAGCGCCAAGACGCTCCTCGGCAACGCTTTTGTCAGGACGCTTATCTCCATGTTCCTCGGCGGCGGCAACAACAACAACCAAGCTGAGATCGACGAGGGTGAAGTTGCGGCGGGTGAGCTTGACATCAACGGTATCATCGATTCGGTCAAGAGCCTTTACAACAAATTCGTTGCGGCGGGTGCGATCGAATTCTCCACGACGGAGGATGACGCGCTTTCCGCTAAGATCGACATCACTGCCGAAACCATCAACGAAGTCATCGATATGATCAACACCCTTATGAAAAAGGATATCAAGCATATCGAAGATCCCGAGTTGATCAAGTTCTACTTGAACTACGGTACGGATTACGCCGATAAGTGCTTTGCCAAGGTGAAGTATGACGGCAACACCTACGAAGTGCTCTTTGACAACAGCCAAGACAACAAGTTCATCGTCAGCTTCAAGATGACTCTTGAATCCGGCAGACAGTATGCGTTCTCCCTCACGGCGGACGATACCACGGTCAGAAAGCTCGACGTTGAATTCAACGTCATCGCTCCGGGCGCAACCGATGGTGCGGATCCCGTTGTGGTCAACCACACTTTGGTCAGCCTCTCCGGATTCGATCTTGATTGGGGCGGCGAAAATGCGGATAAGGTCACGGCATTGCTTCCGGATACGACGGACGCTCTCCCGATCTTCCCGGCGGAGAACATCCCCAACGTCGGTACGCAACTTGCCAAGGGCATCGTGACCATCCTTGACGCGGCTCTTGCAAATCCCCAAGTTTCGGGGATCGTCTTCGGACTCCTTGGGAGCTTCATGGCGTAAGAGAAAACAACATCTCAAAAGGACAAAAAAGGCAAGCGGAAACGCTTGCCTTTCCTTTTGCCCAAAAGGGCGTGGAGATGAGGAAGTGCCAAAGACACGGGAATGGACCTTCGGTCATTATTTGTTTGATGGCATAAATTGAAACGGCGTTTTATGATTTGACGGCAAAGCCGTCGCTATGGATATATCATCCGCAATGCACGCGTATCCTGCAATTCATGCGATCGGGCTCTTCCAAAGCATCCTTAAATTTCCACGTTTTTTGCTTCCGTCAAAAAGTACCCCGCTTCACCTTCCTCATCGAGGGGGAAGAAGGACCACAGTTCCTCTTCGTCGGGGGGAAAGCCTTGGGTGCCCGGCACGCCGTATAAGACGCGCTTTTCACCGTCTTCTTCCTTGACGCCCACCAGGTAAGAGACGTCGTCTTCTTCCACAAGCGCCCAGCGGGAGGCGGGCATCAGCTTTTCAAAGAGGGGGAAGGGCGTGCCTGACGCAATCAGCCGTTCGGCTTTTTCAAGTTCGCTTTCGGCGGAGGGAGCAAGTTCGCTTACGGTAAAAGCGGGCTCGGAGCCATCCTCTTTCTCCTGCGGTCGATCTTGCGGCTTTTTAAGTGGCTGGACGGGGATTTGTTCTTCCGTTTCTTTTAGGGAGGGCGTAGGGGCTTTTTTTGCCTCTGCGGCGGCAATAAGACGCCATTTTGCCACCCTAAGCGCCTCACCTTTGAGAGTGGTGGCAAACACGTCCTTCCCCGCCGCCGTACCGAGGAGAGAAAACTCTTTGGCGTCTGCGGGGATCAAAAAGATGCGTTCGTTTGGAAAAAGCAGTTCCCCGTCCGCAAGACATACGACGCAACGGGCGTTTTCGGGTAGGACGCAAACGGGCGGGTTGCCGCCGAGGGTCAAACTGCCGACGGGGACGCCCGAAAAATCTTTTAACAATATTTTTTTGTAAGTCATATTCGCCTCCTCGGTCGGTCCATACTTTGAAAAGAGGGAGGTGCCCAAACGGACCGCGCGATATTTTGTTTGGAAAATAATTGCAATATTTGCTTTTATATACTATAATTATTTATCAGAGGGATAATCTATTCCTCTTGACAGTTATATCGGGAGATTGTATGATGCGTAAAAAAATTGTATTATCGGTGATCGTGGTCGTGTTGCTCATTTGCACGATTTGCGCGGCGTGTGCTTGCGAAAGTTATAAAGCCAAGGCTCTTTCCAAGGTCGGCGACAAAAACGCCGTAGTGGAAAGCAACGGCGGCCTCGTCGTCAAGCAGGGCGGCTATCTTTACTTTGTAAACGGTTTCAGCGATTATTTGACCGAAAAGGGCAAGCAGAACTGGTTTGGCAAGGTTACCAAGGGCGCCATCGTTCGCGTTACTTACAACGAGGACGGCACGCTCGGTGACGACTACACCGTCGTGGTGCCTAAGAGCGTGATGGCAAGTTCCGAAAACGTGGGCTTCTCCATCTTTGGGGAATGGATCTACTACGTCAGCCCCAGCGCGGAGGAAGATCGCTCCGGCAAGGTGCAGACCGATACGTTGCAGTTTATGCGCACCAAGATCGACGGAACCGGCACTCAAGTCATTTTGAATTGGGACGATACTTCCGTGAAGTACAAGTACACCGCAAAGGCGTTGGTCTTCTTTGACAGCGCCAACGGCAAGCTTTACAGCAAGGATCTTACCGTCAAAAAGTTTAAGAAGAAAAAGCCCGGCGACCTCATCGACGAGGACGTTGCTTCCGTGCATTTCGTAAAGAACGAGACGTACGATCCCAAGGCGGCTTCTTCGGTGGCGGATTGCGTTCTTTACACCAAAAATTCCAAGGATTCCTACGAGTACACCAACACGCTGTATATTTCCGACGCGCGTGGCTCCAAGGACAGCAAAAAGGCTTTGATCGGCCCGGACAGCTTTGCGGACGGCAAGTACAGCGTCAACGTTTTGGCGTCCTCCGTCACGGGCGATAAGCTTGCCATCTACTATACCAAGACTTCTTATGTCGGCACGTCCAGCAGCGGCACCGTTAAAGGCACCTACGCTTACGAGTTCCAAGACAAGAACTTTGCCTTTGCCGCCGCAAACGAAGTTGTCCTCTCAAGCACGGATCTTGCCAAGCTTTCCCCCATCAGCTACGCCGAAGGCGTGGTCAAGACGGACGGCAGCGCGCAGATCTACCACGTCGACGGCACCGTCGATACCTTCGGTACGCTTAGCTTCGGCACCTTCCTCTGCGTGGTAGACGGCAACTTCTACTACCTCAACAGCGACGGCATCCTGCTCTATTATCCGTTGGATAATACGGCAAACGCACACTACGCCTATACCACCGGCGAAAAGATCATGACTTCCTTCACCGGGGTGGAGTACTTTGACGGTTACTTCTACTTCATCCAAGACGACGATTATGACTATATGTCGCGCATCAAGCTTTCCGAGATCGACGTCTACTCCGGCAAGGACGCCACAGTCACTCGCGTTGCGATCGTGACCGCCGCTGACAAAGCCAAGATGGAAGAGGCGGAAAAGAAAGCCGAGTCCGAAAAGTAAACTAACGACACAAAAAAGCGCTCCTCAGGGAGCGCTTTTTTT